>CAMHMM010000312.1 GCA_946186215.1 uncultured Ruminococcus sp.
CGCCGAGCTGCTTGAACATCTTCTGCATATTTTCATACTGCTTGAGGAGCCTGTTCACATCGGAAACGGAGTTTCCGCTTCCCGCAGCGATCCTGCGCTTTCTGGAAGGGTTGATGATAGACGGATCCGCTCTTTCAGCAGGTGTCATGGAGGTTATGAGCGCCTCGATCCTGTCGATCTGGCTGTCGTCCACATCCACATCCTTGATCTTCTCGGCAACGCCGGGGAGCATGGATGCAAGCTGCTTTATAGAGCCCATTTTCCTGATCTGTCTCATCTGATCGAGAAGATCGTTCATATCAAAGCCCTTGTCCTCCTGAAGCTTGTCTGCAAGCTTCTGAACCTTGGAATGATCAAGGGAAGATTCTGCTCTTTCGATAAGGGTGAGCATATCACCCATTCCGAGTATTCTCGAGGCCATTCTCTTGGGGTGGAAGAGCTCAAGGTCATCGAGCTTTTCACCTGTTCCGACAAACTTGACGGGCTTACCTGTAACGGCAAGTACCGAAAGCGCCGCACCGCCTCTGGTATCGGAGTCGAGCTTGGACATGAGCACGCCTGTGATGCCCAGTGCATCATCAAATGCCTTTGCGACATTGACCGCATCCTGACCTGTCATGGCATCCACTACGAGGATTATCTCGTTGGGATTTGTCTCCTCCTTGATGTTTTTGAGCTCATCCATAAGCTCTTCATCAATATGGAGCCGTCCTGCGGTATCGAGGATAACGATCTCATTTCCGTGGTCTCTTGCGTGCTTAACCGCCTCTCTTGCGATAACGACGGGGTTAATCTGTCCCATCTCAAAGACTTTTACCCCTGCCTTTTCGCCTACCACCTGAAGCTGATTGATAGCCGCAGGACGGTACACATCGCAGGCCGCAAGGAGCGGGCGCTTATCCTGTTCCTTGAAATATTTTGCAAGCTTTGCCGCATGAGTTGTCTTACCTGAGCCCTGAAGACCTACCATCATGATAACACAGGGAGGCTTTGAGGGAAACTCAATGCGGGCATTTTCATTGCCCATGAGCTCGATGAGCTCGTCATTTACTATCTTGATGACCTGTTGACCGGGAGTAAGGCTCTGGAGCACATCCGAACCGACAGCTCTTTCGGTGACCTTGTCAACAAAATTCTTTACTACCTTGTAATTTACATCGGCTTCAAGAAGAGCACGCTTGACCTCGCGCATTGCCTCCTTGACATCATTTTCCGTGAGCACGCCTCTGCCCTTGAGCCGTCTGAATACCTCACTGAGCTTTTCCGATAAGCCTTCAAAAGCCATTACATTCACTCCCCGATGATCACATTACATTTCTTATATCGTAAACCGTTTCAGAAAATCTTCTGCGAAGACTTTCATCCCGTATCTCATCCGTCAGCCCGTCAAGAGCCGTGCAAAGCTTTTCGATCCGCGCTGATTTTTCCGCAATACCGAGCTTTTCCTCCGCATCGGCCATTATCTGCTCGCCGCGCTTGATAAGCTCCCTTACGCCCTGCCGGCTGATCTCCCACTGCTCTGCGATCTCCCCCAAAGAAAGATCCTCATTGTAGTAGAGATCCACAGCATCACGCTGCTTGTCTGTGAGCAGCGGCGCGTAAAAATCCAGAAGAATGGACATTGACAGATCCTTTTCGCCTTTCATGCCATCGGCCCGCCTTTCACCCATTCGTACCGTGTGTAAATCAAATCACCTTTACATTATACCATATTGAATAATTTTGTCAAGCCTTTTTCAGTATTTTTTTATGTGCATAATACACCATATTCCACTGCTCCAAACGGCCGAATTTGTAATTATCCATGAGTTGCGCCCTCTTTTGTATCCTGTGCGTGTATTTTATCATCCTCAGCCAATTTTACGCCGTATCATTCTTGACATAGCCGCCCTACTATGATATAATTAGGGGGTATTATTTAATCCAAGGGGATGCTTTTATGAAAAAGGAACTTGAAAAGAACTACGCGCCCTCGGAATTCGAGGACAGGATCTATAAATACTGGGTAGACAAGGGCTGTTTTCGTGCAGAGGTGGACTCCAAGAAAAAGCCCTACACCATAGTCATCCCGCCTCCGAACATCACAGGTCAGCTCCACATGGGGCACGCCCTTGATGAAACACTTCAGGATATACTTATCCGCTACAAGAGAATGTCCGGCTACAGCGCACTGTGGCTCCCCGGCACTGACCATGCCGCACTTGCCACCGAGGTCAAGATCGTTGAAGCTATGCGCAAGGAAGGGCTCACCAAGGAAGCCATCGGCAGAGATGCCTTCATGGAGCGCGCATGGAAATGGAAGGAACAGTACGGCGGCCGCATCGTTGAGCAGCTCAAAAAGCTGGGCTCTTCCTGTGACTGGTCAAGAGAGCGCTTTACAATGGATGAAGGCTGCTCGGATGCTGTAAAGGAAGTTTTCGTTAAATACTATAACAAGGGACTTATCTACAGAGGCGAAAGGCTCATCAACTGGTGTCCCTGCTGTAAGACCGCCCTTTCGGATGCAGAGGTAATATACAACGAACAGGCAGGCCATTTCTGGCATCTGCGCTATCCCCTCAAGGACGGCAGCGGCTATGTTGAGCTGGCTACCACCCGTCCCGAAACTCTCCTGGGCGATACTGCCGTTGCAGTTAATCCTGCTGATGATCGCTACAAGGATATAATAGGCAAGACTCTCATACTTCCTCTTGTAGGCCGCGAGATACCCGTTGTTGCCGACGAATATGTTGAGAAGGACTTCGGAACAGGCGTTGTTAAGATAACTCCCGCACACGATCCTAACGACTTTGAGGTAGGCAAGCGCCATGATCTCCCCATTATAAATGTCATGACGGATGATGCCCGCATAACTGACGATTATCCCGCTTATGCAGGAATGGATCGCTACGAGGCAAGAAAGAAGATTGTAGAAGACCTTGAAAAGGGCGGCTTCCTTGTTAAGATAGAGAACTATTCCCACAATGTAGGCGGCTGTCAGCGCTGCTCCACAACGGTAGAGCCAAGGGTATCCACACAGTGGTTCGTCCGCATGAAGGATCTGACACAGCCCGCAATAGATGCTGTTAAGAACGGCGACACCCG
>CAMHMM010000313.1 GCA_946186215.1 uncultured Ruminococcus sp.
GTAAAGTATGTCATTCCCGTACTTGAAAACATCTCCTCATACTGCTACAAACAGCTCAAATCAAAGGAATACCCCGATATCGCCAAGGCAAGAGCAGACAGCGAGATCGAGACAGCAGGATATGAAATGATAGATGCGGTCGCATTCTGCGACTTCCTCGTAGACGAATCCACCTACGACAAGGACTACGCAAAGCTTCAGTCATTCAAGCTCAAAATGGAGCAGGCCGTATCAAATGCCGTTATATACACAAGATCCACCAAGGCAGCGGCAGAAAAGGAAAATCTCTGCGGTATCTCCATCTGCCATGTTTACAGCGATCTTCTCTCACTCGACAGCCTTCTCGAAATACACAAGATGCTCGGCATCTGCAACAATTATGACAAATACCTGAAATACTATGCCAATATCATGGCAGGCGGTCAGGTATACTTCGCAAAGGAAAACAAGCAGCTTTACAAGAAAACAAAGTGGTACAACCCCAAAATGTCCTACACCAACAAGGAATACTCAAAGTATTTCCCGTCTGAAAAGGACATACGCTTCAAGCTCGATAAATCCGGCAGTCCCTACCTTGAATTCAACTACACCAAGATAAGGTTCTGCAAGGATGTACTGCTTGGTATGATGGCATACGATTCTGACAGCGGAAAGGCTGTTTACTTCGGACAGAACCGCGCTTATTATATCTCTGCCTATGTGGGCGACTACAACAAGCTCTTGGGCGACCGCGAGGGACGGGTGAACATCGACTTTGACGGCTACTGGCTCGCTGTAAACGGCACGATTATGCCTGTATACAATGTTGCAACCGCTATCGATGACAATGAAATGGCAAATGTTTTCTACATTCCCTGCCTTTACAACGGCTATACTGCAAGACTCTATGTTCTGTGGGACAATGTGGAAGATCCCGACGGATATTTCCTCTACTGGATGCCAGAGGGCGATGACGGCAGGTACAGTATGTGCTATGAAGTGACCAGCGGCGATGTGTTCGAGCCTCTCTATACCGTTTATGATGAAAACACCGGTGAATTCACAACCGAGACCTTAGCCAACAAAAAGATCAGACTCACAACTAAGACAAAGGTCTCCTGGGAAAAGGTAGATAATGTAAACCTCTTTATTTCCCTTGAAGATTATTTCGGAAACGAATACCAGACCAGCACAATGGGCTACTCTAACGGACAGTTTATCATAGACTGACCTGCATATCTCCGCCTGTGAATTTTGCAGGCGGAGCTTATATTTTAATCTTCCCCGAAAGGAATCAACGCACTATGATAAGGATAATGTTCGTCTGCCATGGAAATATATGCCGCTCACCAATGGCGGAATTCATAATGAAGGATATGCTGCGCAAAAACGGGATGGATGATGTGTTTGTTGCATCCTCCGCGACCAGCACCGAGGAGATATGGGGCGGCAGAGGCAACCCTATTTACCCGCCTGCGCGTGATGTGCTTACAAAACACAAGATTCCCTTTGATGAGCACTATGCAGTGCAGATCAAAAGGGATGATTACGATAAATATGATATAATAGCCGCAATGGACGGCAATAATGTGCGGAATATCCTGCGTATCGTCCGCGCCGATCCCGGACACAAAGTACGCCGCCTGCTGGAATTTGCGGGGATTAACCGCGATGTTGCAGATCCGTGGTATACAGGCGACTTTGAATCTGCTTACAGAGATATCCTCTGCGGATGTGAGGCGCTTATCGGATATATCCGTCAAATGAGCTGATCACTTTATTTTCAGTGCTTCAAGCTCCTCATATGTGCCGCTGAAAACATTCATGTCGATGTATTTTTCCTCACCGTGATAGCCGTCGAGCATTTCCGTGTCGGAATACTGCCAGAATGTCCATTTCACGCCTACGGGATATTTGTACACATCCCTTATCCATATGGGACAGCCCTCAAAATAATCGGAATAGAGCCGCAGCGTGGTGCTGTTGCAGTACACTATCGGCTTTGTTCCGTACTCACTTTCAAGCGCATCTATCATAGCCGCTATCTCAGGGCCTGCCTCCTCGGCGGGCTTTGGTTTTAAATAATAGTCACCGTAGAACTCTATGTCCATGACCGGCGGGAGCATTCCGCTGACCAGATCAGCCGTTTTTATGAAATTCTCCGCCTGTGTAGCTCCCGGACTGTCATAGCTGAAAAAGTGATATGCGCCCATGGGCAGACCTGACGCAAGTGCGCCGCTGCGGTTCGCCTCATAGCACTGGTCGGTGTGGGAGCTGCCCTCGGTGGCCTTAATAAACACAAACTCTATGCTTTCGGAAAGAACGCTCCAGTCGATCTCACCCTGATATTTTGAAACATCCGCACCCTTTATCCCTGTGGGATGATTTAGCTTGACGATTTTGAATGCAACGAGCGCACCTGCACCAACGATAAGCCCGATCACGATGATAATGCATACAATGATAAGGATCAGTTTTTTGCGTTTTGATATTCCGGGCGTTTCCGGCGAAGCTTCACTTTCCGTATTTACCTGAGCTGTATCGTTAAGCTCTGTCTCATTCTCCAAAGCATCACCTCCCGCAAAAATATAAGCCCGACATATGTCGGGCTAAGGTTAATCAGTCGATCTCTACCATGATCTTCTCGTTTATGCGGCCTGCACCGGCACGCATCACGATCCTTATAGCCTTGGCTATCTTACCCTGTTTGCCTATGACCTTGCCCATATCTGCCTCGGCAACATGCAGATGATATACTACAACGCCGTCGCTGTCGGGCTCATCGCGGTCAACGGAAACAGAATCCGGATCGTCCACAAGGCCCTTTGCAATAGCAATCAATAATTCTTTCATAATAACTCCTGCCGTTTCCTGCGCCGTTCAAAGGATTCTTCGTGCTGTGAGCACTGAAGAATCACATGAACACCGCTGCCGTAAAAGGATTACTTGCTGATCGCGCCGCTCTTAACGAGGAGCTTCTTTACGGTATCAGTAGGCTGAGCACCGTTAGCGATCCACTTCTGTGCCTTTTCGTTATCGACCTTGACAACGCTGGGATCTACCGTGGAATCATAGTAGCCTATCTCCTCGATAAATCTGCCG
>CAMHMM010000314.1 GCA_946186215.1 uncultured Ruminococcus sp.
AGTGATGAGTTCCATGTACATACTGCGCTGGGCGGATGGAATGTTCAGTGCATTCATTGCCTGGTCAACAGTAAGCTTAAGATTTTCCATCAAGCTCTTTATACCTGCTAATGTTGCCAGTTCAGTGCCTTGTTTTATGCCTTGCTGTATACCCTGCTTTATTCCATATTCCATGCTCTCATTACGCATATCCTCTAACACTTTACACATACTCTCCACTCCTTCCTCATTTTCCTTGAAGTAGCGCACCTTTTCGGATAATTCCCTGTAGTGCATATCGTCGGGATCGGTGCAGAACATATCAAGCATAAGCCTGCCCAGTTCCGTGGATGCGTCCTTATTTGCGCCGTTTACATAAATGATGTGTTCGCCGTCATCAAAAGGCAATCCCATGTTTGTGATCTGCCTGTCAATTGTGTAAAGCGGCAAACCACCGCCCAGAACATCATTCTCGGTGATAAAGATCACATAGGTCTCCGCAAGATCGGCGAAATCATCGCCGGACTGCAGCTGATGGGCATCGAGAATGCTTGAATGATAGCGGGCACGCTTTCTGTCAGCGCCCTTGTCCGACCGCTGCAGCTCTATGTCGTATTCCCTGCCCTCGGAGTCACAGGCATCTATATCAAGGCAAATATCCCTGCCACGGAGATTTTTGAGCCTCGGCTGAGTCCGTACACTCTTCACCTTGATATCAGGCTTGTTGAGGATTATCCTGAGTACAAGCTCCGTGCCCTCGATATATCCGTCAAAGCAGGCATTCATGAAGTCATCATCTATCAGACGCAGGCCCCTGAGACGCTGCAGATCCTCCTGATGCTGCCGTTCCTTATCTGTTTCGTACATTTTGCACCTCGTTACGAATAGAGATACCCTTTTATATGATTATACTACTTTTATAGGTAAATGTCAAGATTTTCAGCGATATCAATTGAGGTTTAGACAAAATTTACAGCATCAGGTGCAGGATAAAATCACGGGATCATAATTTTTTGCGGGAAGTATGCGGGAAGTTTGCGTAAATATGTTGACTTTTTTTGCGGAAAATGCTAAAATCAAATAGAGTGCAGTGATCTGCGCAAAAAATGTATCGTTTCTGTCCGTATCATGATCATCATACGGGCAACAGTAATATTATCGGAGGTCGGCAATGGCTAAATCAAAGAAAAAAGGCGTGAAATTGTCGGCAGTTGCAGAGGGCATAGTTATAGCCATTCTGATACTGCTGGTAGGGTGTATGCTCTTCCTTTACTTCTCGTTCAGTGATGCGGGTTCCGCGGTCAATCTGTTCGGATACACGGTCTACCGTACACAGACAACGAATATGCAGCCGGAATTCCCCAAGGGGATCGCAGTCTACGGAAAGATCTCCGAAAAGTCCAATATAAAGACCAAGAGTCCCGTTCTCTGCGAGATAAACGGCGCACTGGTCATCGCAAGAGTGTCACAGATAAACGAGAGCGGCAACACCCTCTCATATACCGTGGCGTTTGACACAAAGCCTGCGGACACCTATGAGCTGCCCTATGACAAGATCGTGGCAAAGATCATCTATAAGGACAGGATAATGGGCAACCTGATCGGCTTTGTCACATCCAAATCAGGTATACTGACAGTCATCATCGTGCCCAGTATCATAATAATCCTTATCCTTGTACTGCGCCTGAAACGCGACAAGGGCACAGGATCCGAGCCCGTGGCATTCGACGAGCTCAGCCAGATCATGCAGGAAACGGGCTACCCCGAGGATGCTCTTCTGCCGCAGGATGCATATACATCCGACGGCATGGATACTCTGATCGGCGCAGACCAGACAAAGGAAGCGGGAGAATTCAGCTTCGGCTCCGAGGCATCACTGCCCGACCTTGAAACACAACCCACTGCCGATGATTTCCTTTTCACCGATGTACCTGCCGATGCAGCAGCCGCAGTGGCAGCAGCAACAGCAGAAGCAGCTCCCGAAACATCCTCCGACGAGGGATTTTTCCCGCAGGAGAGCGCTCAGTCAGGCTTCGGATATGAGGATATATTCGGCTCGCCCGATGTACTTGCTGACACCACTGCTCCCGCAGAGGAAGCCGCACCCGCTCAGGAAGAACAGCCTGCGGAGATACTTCCCGATATTCCCGAAGCACTGCCGCAGGAAGCTCCCGCACCTGCACCGGCCGCTGCGGATGATATCTTCGGCGATGACAAGCAGTTTGCCGCAGCAGAGGAGGAAAACGAGCACCTCAACGAGGATCTCTATGATTTCTTTGCAGCACCCAAGAATAAGGAGGATATCCCCTTCGATCTGCCCGAGGAGCCTGCTGCCGAGCCTGTAAAGGAAGCTGTTCCCGAGCCCGTGCCGGAGCCTGTCCCCGTACCTGAGCCAAAGCAGACACACAAGGTCACCTTCTACGGTGATGAGGATCCTTTTGATAATAAATATGACTTCATGGAGAAGCCGAAGATACTCAACAAGAATATATCCGCCGAGGCAAATCTGTTCTACAGTATTACAAACGATATCCCCGATGAAGAGCCCGGGGCTCAGGCCACCGAGCCTGTACAGACAGCAGCCGAAAACACCGCTGCGGATACAGCTCCCGCACCTGCCAGAAACCCCGATGAGGATATATTCGGTGATATGTTCACACCCGAGCCTCCCGTTACGCCTGCAAAGCCAAAGCACGAGGAGCACGAAGGCGGATTCTTCAAGAAGAAAAAGAAGCACAATGTCCGTGCAGTCGCTCCTGCTGCCGCACCGGAAGCACCCCATACAGAGGACAAATTCATATTCAGCGACAATGTGCTTGAAGGCGGCCTCGGTATTTCGGCTAACAGCATTCCCGCTGATACAGCCGCTGCATCCGTTCACAGCAGCAAATCCGCAGGCTCGGATGAATTTTTCATGGATATGCCTACGGATTCCGAGCGCAGGCTCACCGAGAGCATGACGGGCATACCCGCGCAGGCTCCCGCAAAAAATGTGCATAATGCCGCTCCTGTACAGAAAAAACGCAAAAAGCGCCGCACAAGCATAAACGATCTTATGGATCTTATCAGTGAGGAAGAGAAGAAGCTGGACT
>CAMHMM010000315.1 GCA_946186215.1 uncultured Ruminococcus sp.
GCAGAAGGCACACGCTGTCTGCACCGCCCGAAAGCGCACAAAGTACCTTCCTGCTTTCAAGGCCGTGCTTTTGTATGGTGTTTTTGACCTTAATTTCTATGGGATCAGTAATCATAATCAAATCAGAAAGATCCCGTCCTGTTCATTTCATGAAAGTAAACGGGATCTGTAAATCAAATTCTTTCTGTAAAAAGATCAGTCCTCGGATTCATCGCCATGCATGAAATATCTTATCTCGGAAACTGTCTTTTCATCCTCGATAAACGAGCAAAGCGCATCGATCCTTGCCTTTTCCATCATCTCATATACAGCGCTTTCATCAAGCCCCCTCGACTGCATATACAGCATGATCTCCTCTGAGGGCCTGCCAAGAGTCGCGCCATGAACGCCTTCAACATCCTCTTCAGTACACAGGATAAGGGGAACTGTCTGATTAACGACATTGTCGCTCATCATCAGCACATCCTCGGTCTCCTCGCCCTTAGAACCTGCAGAGCCCGTTTTAAAGTCTATGGTGGCCTTTGTGAGCTTGAATGCTTCATCCTTGAGTACGCCGTTTATCTCTATGCGGGAATCTGTCTGTGTGCTTCTCTGGAAGGAACATATATTCGATTCCAGCCGTTCGCTGCCCTTGACGATATACGCCATATCAATGGAAAGGGTGCTGCTTTTTCCCGCAAGGTTTGATCTTGTTCCGAAATATGTCCTGCCGCCTGAGATGATCTCCTCCACAAGCTCAAAGCTGCCCTCATTGTCGTGGAATGTTCCGATATCATTGATAAAATCAACACCGCTGCCCAGATGCTGCACCTGGATGAGCTTCAGCTTAGAACCCTTGCCGATATAAGCCTTTGTCTGGAATGCCGTTCTTGCAGATGTATCATCATCGGAATAAAATTTCTCTATAACAGTGGCACTCACACCATTGGGAACGGTGATCTCTACAGCATTTATCACGCTGTCACCGTTATTGTAGCGGTTTTCGATAACAAGCGCACCCTCTGCGGCAGTTATACGCTGCACGGGAGTATTCGTATCCTTTACGAGCCTGTCCATATCCGGGCCAACGCCGGTAACTATCCGGTCACCAAAGAGAGCCTTCTCTATATCAGCATTTGACCTTGCATCAACATCGCTGCCTTCAGCTGCGGTATTTGCATCGAGCACCCAGCCTGCGGGGAGCTTATATTCCGGAGCAGAACCGTTCACAGGAAGAGAATCCACCTCTGTACCGTTCATCCTGAGCCATTTCCATGTAATACACGGAAGCAGATTTACATACATAACACCGCCCCTTTCTATCCGATCGCGCCGATCATTTCAAGGCGGATAAGATTATTCATTTCAACTGCGTATTCCAGCGGAAGCTCCTTTGATACACTGCTTGCAAAGCCGCCGACGATCATAGCCTTTGCCTCTTCCTCTGAAAGACCTCTCGACATAAGGTAGAACACGCTTTCATCGCTTATCCTGCCTATCTTTGCCTCATGTCCCACATCACAATCCTGTGTGCGGATATCCATAGCAGGGATAGTATCAGATCTTGATTCACTGTCAAGCATGAGAGATGTGCAGGAAACGGAGCACTTGCTCCTCTTGGCCTTTGGTGTGACTACTACCGAGCTTCTGAAAATATTCGCTCCGCCGCCCTTTGAAATGGAGCGGGTATTTACAACAGATGTGGTATCAGGTGCATTATGTATCACCTTGCAGCCTGTATCAAGCTCCTGATCGGTATTCGCAAATGCAATACCAGTAAATTCGGAATGAGCTCCCCTGCCTTCAAGACGGCTCATGGGGTAAAGATACGAGATATGCGAGCCGAATGAGCCTGAGATCCATTCGATAGTGCCGCCCTCATCCACCTTTGCCACTTTGGTATTGAGGTTATACATATTCTTCGACCAGTTCTCGATAGTTGAATAACGGCATCTTGCATTCTTCTTTACATACACTTCAACAGCGCCTGCATGAAGATTTGCGATATTGTATTTCGGTGCAGAGCAGCCCTCGATAAAGTGAAGATCTGCACCTTCATCAACTATGATAAGAGTATGCTCAAACTGACCGGCACCCGGAGCATTGAGTCTGAAATAGGACTGAAGCGGTATCTCCACCTTTACTCCCTTGGGTACATAGACAAAAGATCCGCCGGACCATACCGCACCGTGCAGCGCGGCAAACTTATGCGAAGTAGGAGGGATGAGCTTCATGAAATGCTCTTTCACCATATCCGCATATTCGCCTTTGAGCGCACTTTCAAAATCGGTATATATAACGCCCTGCTCCTCAACATCCTTGCGGACATTGTGATACACGAGCTCGGAATCATACTGAGCACCCACGCCTGCAAGAGACTTTCTTTCTGCCTCGGGTATTCCCAGAAGCTCAAATGTCTTTTTGATCTCCTCGGGCACCTCATCCCAGTCAGCGTGCATCTTTGTATTGGGGCGGACATATGTAACGATGTTGTCCATATTCAGGCCGTCTATGGATGGCCCCCAGTCAGGAACGGGGATCTGATTATAAAGCTCCAGAGATTTTAGCCTGAATTCTCTCATCCACTCAGGATCATTCTTTTCCTCGGAAAGCTTTTTTACGATATCAGCAGTAAGGCCTTCCTCGATCCTGTAGGCATCCTCGTCAAGGTTCTTGATATCATAGACAGTCCTGTCGATATCAGCTACCTGTGTTTTTTCTTTCATATATATTCCCTTCAAGCTGTTTATCAGGTAAACAGCGGATCATCAGTTCTGAGCCAGAAACTGTTCAAAGCCGTTCTTGTTGATATCATCAATAAGCTCGCTGCTGCCTTCCTTGACGACCTTGCCCGCAACGATGACATGAGTGCGGTCAACATTGAGAGCTTCGAGTATCTTGGTGCTGTGGGTAATGATAAGCAGAGCGCCGCCTACTTCCTTTTTATACGCCTCAATGCCTGTTGATACTGTACGAACAGCGTCAACATCAAGACCTGAATCTGTTTCGTCAAGTATCGCAAGCTTGGGACGAAGCACCAGAAGCTGCAGGATCTCAGCCTTTTTCTTTTCACCGCCCGAGAAGC
>CAMHMM010000316.1 GCA_946186215.1 uncultured Ruminococcus sp.
GCACAGGCATTTTTCGGGATCCCCGAAACAGAGCTTGTCAAGGCGGAGGGTCTTGATATCATCGGAGCGGATGTGGAGAGCATCCTTAAAAACGCAGAAGAAAATTATGACAGCTTACATTCCGGTTCGGACGAAATGAGGTAATGCTATGACGAAGAAAATGCGTATTATACCCTTTTTTGTGCTTATTATAACATCGGTATTCATGCTCGGCAGCACCGCGCAGGCGGCGAATGTGCAGATGCGGGATATGACCACGGCGGAGATCGTGCGTGATATGGGGCTCGGGATAAATCTCGGCAATACCTTTGAGGCCTGCGGCGACTGGATACACGGCTCGACTGTCACGGATTACGAAACAGCATGGGGCAGCCCAGTCATCACTGAAAAAATGATAAAGGGCTACAAGAAATGCGGCTTTGATACCCTGCGTGTGCCTGTTGCATGGTCAAATCTCATGACGGGCGACAGCGATATCAACAAGGGCTACATGGACAGAGTCGAGGAGGTAGTGAACTGGGCTCTGGATGCGGATATGTATGTTATCCTCAATATCCACTGGGACGGCGGCTGGTTCTCGGGCTTTTCGGGAGCGGACAAGGATAAATGTATGCACAAATATGAGCGTGTCTGGACACAGATCTCAGAGCGCTTTAAGAAATACGGCGACAAGCTGATATTCGAGTCACTCAACGAGGAGGGCTGCTGGGATAATGTGTGGAACAGATACGGCAGCTCGGTGAGCGGCAAGGACAAGGCCTACGGCATACTCAATGAGATAAATCAGAAATTCGTGGATATAGTCCGCGGTTCGGGCGGCAACAACAAGAAACGCCATCTTCTCATAGCAGGCTACGGCACGGATATTGCCCTGACCTGCGACAAGCTTTTCAAAATGCCCGAGGATCCCGCAAAGCACTGCGCAGTATCAGTACATTATTATACGCCTTCGGATTTTGCGATACTCGAGGAGGACGCAAGCTGGGGCAAGAACCGCAGGACATGGGGCACAAAGGCCGATCTCAAAGAGCTTGAAAAGAATATGGATCTGGTCAAGACCACCTTTGCGGACAAGGGTATCCCTGTTATCATCGGTGAATACGGCTGCCCGGTAAAGAACAAGGATCAGAAGTCTGTCAGAAAATATCTTACATCCGTATGCAAGGCAGCATATGACAGAGGAATGTGCCCTGTACTGTGGGATACAACAGATTCTCATTACAGCAGGAGTAAGCAGCAGTTTATCGACAAGCAGCTTCTGGACGGGCTTATGAAGGTAAAGGATTAATGTTATTTATAAAGGAGAGATCATTATGAACCCATATCTTCCCAACTGGGAATACATCCCCGACGGTGAGCCGAGAGTGTTCGGCGACAGGATCTATATTTACGGCTCCCATGATCAGGCAGGCTCCGATGAATTCTGCGACTATAAGCTCAAATGCTGGAGCGCTCCCGTGAATGATCTTACCAAATGGGTTTGCCACGGTGATATATTCCATACCCGCGACGACCGCGATCACAAGAGCGATATTGACTGGAATACGGATGAAACCCGCCTTTTTGCTCCCGATGTGGTGCAGGGCAAGGATGGAAAGTATTATCTGTATGCATATATCGTAAACGGCAAGGGATGCGTTGCAGTAAGCGACAAGCCCGAGGGGCCTTTCAAGCTTGTTTCTCAGTATAAGTACACTATTCCCGATGATGTGTGCTGCAACGGCTGGTTCATTGACCCGGGCGTGCTTGTGGATGATGACGGCAGGACATATATCTACTGCGGATATCTCAAATCATTTCTGGCCGAGATAAACAGCGACAATATGTATGAGGTGATCGACGGCACCTGCATCGAGCATTTTATTCCTCATGAGCCTACCGAGAAGGGAGGATTCACCGAGGAAGAGTCCCTTTTCTTCGAGGCCTGCTCTCCACGCAAGATAAACGGCAAATATTATATGATCTATTCTCCCAAGGCCTGCCCGCGCCTTGCCTATGCGACTGCGGATTCGCCGACAGGCCCCTACACATACAGGGGATATATAATAGATGCGGGCAAGGATTATCCCGGCGGAAACGACCACGGCTCGGTAATGTGCATAAACGGCCAGTGGTATGTGTTCTACCACCGCATGACCAACGGTACTATCATGTCAAGAAGGGGCTGCGTTGAGAAGATAGAGATACTTCCCGACGGCACTATACCCACCGTTGAAATGACCTCTCTGGGCTTTGAGGACAGCCTCAATCCCTATGAGATAACTCCCGCAGACATTGCCTGTGTTCTGAAGGGCAAGGCATTTATTACCGAAAAGAATGTATTCGAGCGCGTTGTTGCCAATATCCACGACGGCGATGAGATCGGCTATAAGTATTTTGAATTCGGTGAGGATGATTCCAGCAAGACGATGGAATTCAGCGCAAGGGTGAACGGAACGGGCACTGACTGCCACCTGCATATCTATGCGGATGATGAGGAGATCGGCGACTGCATTATCGGTCACGACAGCGGCATCTGCAGTGCGATAGTTAAAAATGTCACCGGAAGGCACGCTGTTTATTTCAAGGTGACCACCGACTATCAGGGCTGGACTGCAGATTATTTCAAGGATCGCGCACTGTTTGAGCTGAAGGATTTCGTATTCATGAAGTGATACCTTAATAAATAAAGTGAATAGAAAAAGTCTGTCTTTGCGGCAGACTTTTTCTTTTTTGATGTGGAAATGCCGGATAAGGGTATCATCCTAAACGAAATGTGTCTAAAATGTTTTTTTTTGTTTCAAAACACTTGATTTTATCGCTTATATGCAGTATAATGGATTTATTATCTATATATAGGAGTGCGGTTATATGTATAACGGTATAAAGATATTCAGAGTGTTATTCTGCATGGCGGCTGCAATGATAATGGCGGTGTGCCTTGACTGCGGCACAGGTGTGCATTTTTTTGGAACGGATGTCAGTGCGGCTGTTAATAATAATAAGGTCAAAATTGAAAATGGGGTGTTGACATTAAAAGCTAAGTATATTTACAAGAGTGATTTGAGTAATATTAGT
>CAMHMM010000317.1 GCA_946186215.1 uncultured Ruminococcus sp.
ATCTTATGATAACGATATCTCCGACATTGAGCTCATCCTGAAAATTCGCATCCTTGCCGTTGAGTGTGAGTATCATATTTCCGCTGGGCGGTGCTGCTTTCATGTCTATGTCTGCAAGAGCCATAAGCTCAAGGAATGTATGCGGTGAATTGTCACGGCGCTTTTCGAGTATGATCGGCGCTCCGTTGAGTATGATCTGGAAATCATCCGATGCTGCTTTGGGTGCTTCTGAAATCGGTGCAGTTTCAGGCTGTGTCGGTTTTACAGGGCTTTCCTGTGTGCGTTCGGGAGCAGCCGGTGCTGTGACAGCAGGCTCCGGCTCTGCATATCCGCCCGTACTGCTGTACGGCGGTTCTGTGGAGAATACATCTCCGTCAGTAAAGGGCTCGTCATAGTCAGCTTCGATGCCGTTTCTGAAAAGGGCCGCTGCGCCGATAAGCTCGCACATCCTGCCAACGCTGTCAACGATGGTGATGGTCACCTCATCAAAGCTCTGTATGCTGTAATCACGGCTCACTTCCTTGCCGTTTACCTCAGCTACAGCTCCGAACGGGTATTCCACATCATCTATGATAACTTTGCCGCTTCGGATATTTGAAAGGCTGCCCACGGTAACTGATGCATTTTTGCCAGAGACTGCAGGAGTGAACATTATATTGTCCCCGGGTTTTACTATATATTCAAGTGAGACCTTTTCGCCGTTTACCGTGATCTGAGGCGGGATGCCTGGCTCGCCGCGGAGATTTCTGCGTTCGCCGTTTACCGTAAACGAAAGGCCTCTGCCGGATTTGCCGATTATCTGCGGCGTTTTGAAGCCCGCCTGCAAAAGCATTTCCGCGCAGGTTATCCGCTTTGTATCGAATATCCTGAATCTGCTTGAATTGAGCGTTACCACCGAGAAATCATATCCCGTGTGCATAAATGCGGTTATACCGATACCTACGGGAGTTACAAATTCGGGCGGGAGAGTATTTGAGCCGTTTATCTCGATCTTTGTGCGGAGATTTTTGCCGCCGACCGCAACCCTGTCTGCGGGGATGCGGAGCGCAGAGGCCACTCTTTCGGTAAGCCCGGGAATAAGGCTGCCTCCGCCCACAAGGAGTACCGCAGCAGGTGCGCCGCCGTTTGCATCGTTTATATTGTCTGCAATGGTCTGTGCCAGTGTATCTATTATCCTGTCAAGACTTTCCGCAAGCTCATCACCCGAAACAGTATGCTCCAGACCGAGTATGTCTGTATAAGGTATCTCCTTTTCGGTAAGGGAGAGCTTCATTCTTTCGGCTGTTTCAAAATCCACAAGATATTGCTGCACGATCTCCTCGGTGATCTCATCGCCGGCAGTTGTCGCCATAGCGTATGCAGTGATGCTGCCTCCGTCGGAAACGGCTATATCCGTTGTGCCTGCGCCGATGTCCGCCAGTGCGATATTGATAAGGCGAAGCTCGGGCGGGATAATAACATTCATAGCAGCGATAGGCTCAAGCGTCATGCTGTGCGCGGTAAGACCGCACATATCCACAACGGCGTAAAGACTTTCTACCACGATGCCCGGCAGGAATGCGGCGATAAGCTCTGCGGATATCTCACTGCCCTTGTGCCCGACAAGGGTTTTCAGCGGGTAATCATCGAGGGTATATTTGACCACAGTGTGCCCCACACAGTAGTATGTGCGGCTCGTTCTGTCCTCCGTGCCTGTCAGCTCATCCTGCGCAGAGGTCACAGCTTCGAGTTCAAGGGCACGGACGGCCTCCTCCGTGACAGGAGTGCCCGAATCCACTGAACGGACGGCCTTTGCCCGTTTTGTGACAAGAGAGCGTCCTGCTGCAGCTATGGCAACCTTTGAAAATTCGATGCCCGTCTTTTCTCCAAGGGCGTTTTTCACTGCTGTGACTGTGGCGGCTGTAAGGCCTATATCCTCGATCTGTCCGTCAGACATGGAGCGGCCGCTGTGAGGGATGCTCACAGCCGCTTCCGTTTTGTATGTGCCGTTTTCATAGTGGACAAGCATACCCACTACATTTCTTGTTCCTATATCAAGGGCAAAGATATCGCCCTCACTCTGAGGAGTCAGTTTTCGTACCATATTGTTATTCCCTTTGGATACTGCGTTCTGGTGCTGTCATCTTCCTGTATGACAGCCTGTGCAGGTCACAAAAACGATAGTTTTTCCCGTGTCATCTGTAACTGTAACATTGTATACCACGGTAGTCCGTCCGTCCTTTATACATTCGGCCTTTGCAAAAAGCTTGCTGCCCTTGCAGTAGTTCATAAATGAAATGCTCGATGATATATTTACGATATCGGGCTTTTCAAGATATGCATTTGAGGCAACGGCAAAGGCAAAATCCGCCAGTGTGAAATACACCGCTCCCATTACGCCGCCCATTGCATTCCTGTGTTCATCGCCTATTTCAAGGGAGCAAAGAGAATATCTTTCTGATGCTTCCTCGATGTAGGCTCCTGTCATTGCGGCATATCTGTCGTGAGAGAAAAATTCGCGGATCTTTTCTATGTCAGGATTCATTGTAATTCCTCCGGTCGTTGATCAGGCTCAGAAGCTGTTCCTTTTCGTTGTCGCATTTTCCCTGCATGACATTGTCAAGGAGCATATCAAGGGCTTTTCCTACTTCCTCGCCTCTGAGACCTGCTTTTATCAGGTCGCTGCCCTTTACGGCAAGCTGTGAAAGAGTGCAGCAGGCATTTTCCTTTTGAAGCCGTTCTGCAATCTTTTTCATTTCTGCGACATTTTCCAGTCTGGGGATCGCCAGCTCGTTTTTGGCGCTGTTGTCCCCGTACATTACCTTCATCAGACGGAAAAACTGCTCGTAGCCTATCTGGTTCACAGCTTTCTTTACGGGGTATTCATCCTTACCCGTGCGCATATGGTGCAGTCTGATAAGCTCGGTGACATGATCTGTCGTTTTTCTGTCGAAGCACATCCGCTGCATTATCACTGCGGCAGTCTGAGCGCCTTTTTCGGCGTGTCCTGCAAAATGTCTCTGCCCCTCGCTGTCCTCTGTCATAACGGAGGGCTTTTCTATATCA
>CAMHMM010000318.1 GCA_946186215.1 uncultured Ruminococcus sp.
CCAGCAGGACTGGAACCTTCTTGAATTCCCCATGCACAAGCAGTTTGCGGACTATATGACCAGCCTGTGCGGACTGTACATCACAAGAAAGTCCCTTTACTGCGGCGAATACGACCTTTCCAACTTCTACTGGATAATGGCGGATAATTCCGAACAGTCCGTGTTCATATACCGCCGCAGCTGCGGGGATGAGCACACAGTGATCGTTCTGAACCTTTCCGACAGCGAACAGACAACACAGTTCCCGTCGGATGATGTAAATATAATATTCGCCACCACCGACGACCGCGGATGCTTCAGCTATGACCACGCCGACGGGATAACTCATATCACCATGCCCGCATTTTCGGGTATCGTCTTTGACGAGACCTCACCGCAGGCTGCGGCAGAAACGGAAAACACAGAGGAAAAAGCAGATGAGATTCACCATAAGATCGAAGAGCGATCTTGAAAAGGCCATAGAAAAATACGGGTTCCTGCCGTATTTCAGGAACCCGATAGAGAGCTTCTCCCTTGAGGAACACATCCGCCCGGAATACTGGTTCGGTGAATGCGAGGGCGCATGGGAATGGAAAGGACCGGTCATCCGCGACACAGGCTGCGGCTACGGGAAATTCTTTGATAAAAAGGCAGTTTTTGTAAGCCGCGAATTTTTCCCCGATCTTGCGAATTTCCGCCGCGACGGCTATGATCTCGATGCCCGCTATGAGGACGGCCTTGCACGGCACAGCGACAAGGTGCTGTATGATATCATCTCTGAAAACTGCCCTGTCATATCAAAGCAGGCAAAGGTGCTCGGCAACTATGGAAAGAACGGCGTAAAGGGCTTTGAATCGGGTATCACCCGCCTTCAGGAGCAGTGCTATGTGATCATCAGCGATTTTGTCTATATGACCGACAAAAACGGAAGGCAGTACGGCTGGGGCGTTGCGGAATATTCCACGCCCGAAAGCTTCATGGGGAGTGCATTCACCGATCATGTGTACGACCGCGAGCCTGCTGAGTCGAGGGCGCGGATAAAGGAGCATCTTGTAAAGCTGCTCGGTAGGTCGAATGATGCACTGATAGATAAGCTGCTTGGATGAGTAAGGACAGCTGTCGGCGGGCTCATCCCGCTTGCCTACCCTGAAAGGAGAGGGGGACCGCCGCCTTCAGGCGGTGGTGGAGGGGTTTGGCACAAATAAAAAAATGACTGTTCCCCCTTCACATTATTAAAGCTCCGAGCTTCCAAAGATCGTCACCTGACAAATGACAAATGAAAGTACGGGCGGGTGCAGGCTCAGCCTGCCAAGCAGTTGTCGGCCTTGCCGACCGGGTAAATGCATAATCTCTTTATTGGTCATAAAAGTTCCGAGCTGCAAATGAGAGCTTCCCTTCAAACAAGCATACGGGCGGGTGCAGGCTCAGCCTGCCGAGTAGGTGTCGGCCTTGCCGACCCGCCCAAAAATTAACTTGACAATACACCGCGGATATGTTAAAATGACATATAGTGGCGTATTTTTTCTTTTTATTTATGAAACTGTTTTATCCGAGGGGCAGGTGATCACCGTGACAAGGCTTCAGCGAAAGATATCCATAATGGTCTCCATAATCATAGTGATGAGCCTTGCGGTGTCCGTCACCTTTTCCGTAGTGTTCGGTTCAAGGCAGAACGACGAGACATTCGGGAGCATCACAAACATTGGCCTCAATGTGTTCAAAAACGATGTTGAGGAGCATATCTCCGAGCTTCATGACATATTCATGGTCTGGGAGGCAGACGGAAGAGCCGCTTCAACCATCAATAAGGGCTTTGTCGGCACTCTTTCCGAGATCTACCTCAAGACCGATGTGGATGACAATGTCTACTGCATATTCACCGATGTGGACGGCAACAAGCTCTGGGCATCCAACAGCTACCGTCTTGCAAAATACGATGTTTCGCAGGCTCTGCAGGGAAATACAGTCTTCGGCTACTACGCCGATGAAAATGTTCCGCTGAGTGCCGTGTATATCGCCCCTATACTCTACCGAAAGGGCGATTCGTACCCCATAGTCGGCGCTGTAATGCTGGGTTACGACCTCACATCCTCCGCTGCGATGGATAATCTCAAGCTCCAGACTACCTGCGACCTTGCGTTCTATATCAGATCAGACACGCCGAACACATATGTCATGTCGGCAAATACCATCTCCCAGGGCGAGGACGACCCGGTAGTATCCACCATCACCCCGCAGATGCTCGATATGCTTCGCAAGAATGAGCAGCCCCAGAAAAAATACAATATCCACGGCCAGAATTACCTTGCTTCCATGGATACACTTTCCGATATCTACGGCGAGACCTGTGCTGTGCTGTTTGCGGGCGTTCCCACCACAGCCAGCGACAAGGCAAGGGCTTTCATGGTAAGTATGTCCGTAGGCGTGGCACTTATTGTAATATCAGCCGCATTCTTCCTTATCACATTTTCACTGAAAAAAATGGCAGTGGAGCCCATTGAAAAGGCCGGTATGCTGGCAGAGGCCATGAACCGCGGCGATCTGGGTTATCCCGATTTTGCGGAAAAACTCCCCGCAAATGAGATCGGCGATTTTGCTCTCTCTCTCCAGAGCACAAAGCATTCACTTGACGAATATATCCGCGATATAAGCGATGTTCTTTACAAAATGGCAGAGGGCGACTTCACCGCGCAGCCCTCGCTTGAATACCGCGGCGACTTTGTTCAGATAAACCGTTCCTTTGACCAGATCAGGAGCCGACTTTCGGGTATCGTAAACGGCATCAGCAGATCGTCACAGGAGGTCTACTCTGGCTCTGAGCAGATGTCAGCAGGCTCGCAGGTGCTCGCAGACGGCACGGTAACACAGGCTGTGGCCATCGACGAGCTCACCGAAAGAATAGGCTCGGTGCTTGAAAAGACAAGGGAAAACACCGACAACGCCATCAAATGCCGCGACCTTTCGCAGAGAGTCGAGGCAAGTGCGGAGATACAAAACGAAACGATGCAGAAGCTCGCAGCAGCTA
>CAMHMM010000319.1 GCA_946186215.1 uncultured Ruminococcus sp.
TGCGATAACTTCTTTGAAGTCTCTGCCTTCCTTTGCGATGAGCGAAGGATTGGTGGTAACGCCGCAAATAACGCCCATTCTGTTGGCTTCGCGGATATCATCGGTATTGGCAGTGTCGATAAACAGCTTCATTAAATCATATCCTTTCAAGATCATATATGGCAGATGCTGTGTCGCTCCGCTTATATTGCGGCGAAACGACTCTGCAAATGCATTGTTTATGACATTATTTTATTATTTTTACAGCTTTTTTTCTAATCATTTTTTGCTGTGAAATCGCTTGTAGTTGCTAAGGATATCAGAAGCCGAAATAATCTCTTGCATTCCTGTAGGATATATCGGTGACTATCTCACCGAGGATCTCCATATCGCAGGGAAATTCTCCGTTTTCAACTAACCTTCCGAAATGATCGCAGAGTATCCTGCGGAAATATTCGTGGCGTGTATAGGAAAGAAAGCTCCTCGAATCCGTGAGCATACCAACAAATCCTGCAAGATAGCCCAGATTGCCCAGTGAAACAAGATGATCGGTTATACCTGTTTTGTTGTCGTTGAACCACCATGCCGCGCCGTGCTGTATCTTTCCAACCGCATCCGAGCACTGAAAACATCCGATAAGAGCATCTATAGCCTGATCGTTTGTAGGGTCAAGGCTGTAAAGTATCGTTTTCGGCAGCACTTCGTCAGAATCCAGAGCATTCAGAAACGCTGCCGCTTCGGAAACGGGAAAATAATTGTTCATCGTGTCATATCCCGTATCAGCGCCAATGCGGCCGAACATTTTGGTATTATTGTTGCGAAGTGCTCCGCAGTGCAGCTGCATCACCCAGCCAAGACGGTGATATTCCCTTCCGAGAAAAAGCAAAAGCTCTGTTTTGTACTGCTTTTCTTCTTCCTCGGAAAGCCCGCCTTCATTCAGACGCTTTTCAAATATCGCAGATATCGCTGCATCATCGGCATGGGAGTAGTAGATATATTCCGGAGCATGGTCTGAGACACGGCAGCCCATTTTGTCAAAATAGGCCATACGGACTGTCAGTGCCTTTTTCAGGTCATCCCATGAGTTTATTTGGATTTGAGCCGAACCCGCAAGCTTTGAGATATACTCGGTAAAATCAGACTTTTCGATATTCAGCGCACGGTCGGGACGCCATGCGGGAGCGACCTTTACATCAAATTCCGTGTCCTCCGCGATCTGTTTGTGCCATTCGAGTGTGTCGGCGGGATCATCAGTTGTGCAGACGACCTCGACTGCGGAATTCCTGATTATATTTTTAGCGCTCATATCTGCGGATGCCAGCCTTTTGTTGCAAAGCTCCCAGACATCTTCTGCGGTATTTTTATTCAGAACACCGTGATAGTCAAAATATCTTTGCAGCTCCAGATGGCTCCAGTGAAAGAGGGGATTGCCTATCGCCCTGCCAAGTACCTCAGCCCATTTTATAAATTTATCATGATCTGATGCATCGCCCGTGATATATTTCTCGTCAACGCCCGCAGAGCGCATCAGCCGCCATTTGTAGTGATCGCCGCCCAGCCACAGCTGAGTGATATTATCAAAATGTCTGTCCTGTGCTATATCCTTCGGATCAATATGGCAGTGGTAGTCGATTATAGGCTGGTTTTTCGCATAGGTGTGGAACAGTGTTTTCGCAGTTTCGGTAGAAAGAAGAAAATCCCCATCCATAAATTTTTTCATAATCTCGGCCTTTCTTTAAGATCGGTTGTTGCCCGTTCTATTATATTGCAGGAAAATACAGTCTGTTTTGGGATGCTTTCACCGGAAAAGACTTCCATGAGAAGTGACACGCATTTGTCACAGAGCAGTTCAAGGTGGTTGTCTACCGAGGTGAGCTCGGGTTCGCAGCATTCGCACAGCTCAAAGTTGTTGTATCCTGCCACTGCGAGCTTATCCGGAACTGTTATACCGTTTGAAGAGGCGAATTTGAGTGCTCCGACAGCTATTATATCTTCAGCTGCAATAATGCAGTCAAAGCTTCCGTATTTTGCGAAATGATCTTCGATACTCTTTTTTATTTCCTTTACAGGAAAGATCTCTCCGCCGCTTCGCCTGAATCCGATAAACAGTTCATTGCTTTCATCAGCTTTTATCCTGTTATTCTTCAATGCGTCGCGGAAGCCCCTGAGCTTTTGTATGCCCCCGTAGGAGCGGGAGTTGTAGATATACAGCGGGCGGTTTCTGCCTGATGATATCAGCTGAGATGTGACATCGAATACGGCTGTGCGGTCATCGCTGGCGATACAGTACACATTTGATGCGTTGATATTTCCGTTGATCATCATCACGGGAATGCTTTTTGCGGCATCGGTTATATATCTGTTATTTTCATCTGTGTCGCTTGTGTAATTTGATCCTATGAGTATCACGGAATCCACTCTTTTGTTCAGGAGCAGGGACATCTGCCTTTCACGCATATCCTGATCAAAGCCTGTGCAGGAAAGGATCACATCATATCCGCTTTTTCTCAGTGCCTCGCCGAGAAAATATATTGCTCTTGCAAAATATGGATCGGAGGAATCAGCGCACATTATCCCAACTGTTTTCATTGTGTTCAGGCCGAGTCCGCGTGCAAAGGCATTGGGTGTGTAACCGCATTCTTCTATTGCGGCGAGCACCTTATTCCGTGTTTTCTCTGTTACCTTGGTGCTTTGATTGAGCACGCGGGAGACTGTTGCTGTAGATACGCCCGCTTTTTGGGAAATATCGTATATATTCATATTATCCTCTTGAATGTAAGCGTTTACATTTGTTTTAATTGATTTGATTATACACGAATTCTTTCACAAAATCAATACATGAAATGATATTTGTGAAATGAGCTGATTATATAAGTGGTGCGGCATAAAAATTTGTATAAATGATACGATATTTTGATATTTCTATTGATTTTGCGCTGGAGATAAACTATAATAAAATATGAAAGTACTTACATTTTACTTGCGGAGGATGATCATGAATAAAATTACAGAAGAAT
>CAMHMM010000320.1 GCA_946186215.1 uncultured Ruminococcus sp.
AAGTTGGACACAACTGAAGGAACTGAGCACTCAGGCACACTTTCTTCTACCCTCTGCACATATTTTCACTGCCATTTTTTACAAATATTTTTGCAAAATGTATTGAAAATTGTAAAAATTTGTGTTATAATCTACTTGTATGACGGATATCAGATCCCTCGGGCGGATCTGTTCAGGACACTGCTTAAAATTTCAGAAGCGGCGGTCACTCCCGTTAAATCTGATCTGTAACGGAGGATATTATGAAAAATATACTGTTTGTCGCATCCGAATGCGTTCCCTTTGTAAAAACAGGCGGTCTTGCAGATGTTGTCGGAACACTGCCGAAGAAGTTTGACCGTTCGGAATATGACTGCCGCGTTATTATTCCCAATTACCGCTGCATCCCAGATGAATACAGAAACAATTTCAAATATATCCACCACTTCTATATGGATATGGGGCAGAGATTTTCCAGCGTCCATGTAGGCATAATGGAATATGAGCTCGACGGGATAAAGTTCTATTTTGTGGATAATCTTTTCTACTTCGGCGGCAGCTCCCCCTATGCCGATACAAGATTCGATATCGAGAAGTTCATCTATTTCTCCAAGGCTGTAATGGCTATTCTTCCCGTTATCAATTTCCACCCCGATATCATCCACTGCCACGACTGGCAGGCAGGACTTGTTCCTGTATATCTGCACACGCTTTATCGTGACAATGCCTTCTTCAACGGCACCAAAACGATATTCACCATACACAATCTGCGTTTCCAGGGCATCTGGGACATAAAGACGATCCGCTCCCTTTCAGGTCTCCCCGACTGGGTATTCACTCCCGACAAGCTTGAATACCACGAGGATGCGAATATGCTCAAGGGCGGTCTTGTATACGCAGATTACATCACCACAGTCAGCGATACCTATGCAGGCGAGATACAGTCGGCATACTACGGCGAGGGGCTTGACGGGCTTCTGCGTGCAAGGAACCAGTCCCTGTGCGGCATCGTCAACGGTATCGACTATGATGCATACAATCCCGAAACAGACGGCCTGATCGCAAAGAAATACAACTCCCGCTCCTTCAAGAAGGGCAAGGCAGAAAACAAGCGTGCTCTTCAGGAGCAGCTCGGTCTTCCCGTTGACAACGGCAAGTTCGTTATCTCCATAATCTCCAGACTCACCTCCCAGAAGGGACTTGACCTTGTCCGATATGCCCTTGACCGCATACTCGATGACAATACACAGCTCATCGTTCTCGGCACAGGCGACGGGCAGTATGAGAACCTGTTCAGGGAATACGCATGGAGACTCAACAACAAGGTCTCTGCCAATATCTACTTCAATGAGGAGTTGGCTCACAGGATCTATGCAGGCTCTGATGCAGTGCTCGTTCCCTCTCTCTTCGAGCCCTGCGGCCTGACACAGCTTATCGGCCTGCGCTATGGCTCTGTACCCATCGTAAGGGAAACAGGCGGCCTGAGAGACACCGTTGCTCCCTACAATGAGTATGACGGCACGGGCATCGGCTTCTCCTTTGCAAACTACAACGGTGACGAACTTCTCAACACGATAAATTACGCAAAGCATATCTTCTTCGACTGCCCCAAGGAATGGGAGCAGATGGTTTCAAGAGGAATGAAGACCGACTATTCGTGGGTGAACTCCGCAAGGCGGTATGAAGATCTCTACGACAGGATCTCGAACTGAATGGAGCTTGTACGGACAGAAGCACTGCTGGGGGCGGACGGGCTTGATAAGCTCCGCCGCTCCCGCGTGATCGTATTCGGGACAGGCGGCGTAGGCGGCCATGTGATCGAAGCACTGGTCCGCTGCGGTCTGGGCGCGATAGACATCGTGGATAATGATGTGGTGGCACCCTCCAACATAAACCGCCAGATCATCTCCCTGCAAAGCACGATCGGCAGGCCGAAGACAGAGGTCTTTGCCGAAAGGATACACGACATAAACCCCGGGTGCATCGTAACGGAGCACAGACTTTTCTATGTTCCGGACACCGCAGACAGGATAGACTTTTCCCTGTATGACTATGTCGTGGATGCCATAGACACGGTCTCGGGAAAGATAGAGATCGTGATGCGGGCGCAGGCGGCGGGAGTACCCGTCATCAGCTCCATGGGCACGGGAAACAAGCTGCATCCCGAACGGCTCATGATCACGGATATCTATAAGACAAGCGTATGCCCTCTTGCAAGAGTGATGCGCTATGAGCTCAAAAAGCGCGGCGTAAAGAAATTAAAGGTCATATTCTCCGATGAGGTGCCTATAAAGTCGCAGCTTATCGGTGAAAACGGAAAGCCCGCCCCCGGCAGCGTATCCTTCGTGCCCTCGGTGGCAGGGCTGATGACCGCAGGAGAGGTCATCCGCGGCCTGTGCAGCACAAACAAAGCATAGAGGTCAATGCACAATGTATAGTGAACAATGCAGTTATATACATTGCTCACACAGACATTGTGCATTATGTATTTTGATATGGATATAATAAAGATAAACGATCCCGATGCGCCCGAGATACGGGCGTATTCAAGGCTGACCGAGGCGCAGCTCAGAAACCGCCTCGAACCCGAAAAGGGCATATTCATCGCAGAGAGCCCGAAGGTGATAAACACCGCACTGGACTGCGGGATGACTCCCCTTTCCTTTCTGTGCTCCGAAAAAAAAATAGATTCACCCGCACGGGCTGTGATAGAGCGCTGCGGGAATGTTCCCGTATACACAGCGGAAGATGATCTTCTTGAAACCATCTCAGGCTTTCGCCTTACAAGAGGTGTGCTGTGTGCGATGCGCCGCCCCGCTCCGCTCTCCCCCGAAGAAGTGTGTAATGGGGCAAGGCGGCTGGCTGTGCTTGAAAATATCGTTGATGCCACCAATGTGGGGGCAATATTCCGCTCTGCAGCGGCACTGGGCATAGACGGCGTGGTGCTCACGCCCACCTGTTCCGATCCCTACATCAGGCGCACGGTACGGGTAAGCATGGG
>CAMHMM010000321.1 GCA_946186215.1 uncultured Ruminococcus sp.
TCATATTTGCAATTGTCCAAAATATCCAGTTGAAAACTTCAAAAGAAATTTATCTGAGATGGATTTTACTGACGATGAGCTAAAAAGAATACTCGATTTTTATCTCTTTAATGCAATCGTCACAGATGAAAACAACAAAAAAATCAATAATGGAACTACTCTCAGTAATTACGGCTGGAACGGTTCATCAATTCATACTGAACTCAAAAACAAAATTACACAATCTCTGAATGTACAATTATGCTTTTTAAGATCTTCTAAAATAACACAAGCACTAAACGCTGCTAATCTTGATGATACGATCTGTGCAGCACATCATCGCGGAGTATTTAAGAGGTATTTTAGCCATAATGTCACCGAAGATGAAACAATCAGTTTCACTGAATCCGAACCATGCATGAATTGTTTGTTTAGACATATACGAAACTCAGTGGCTCACAATCTGACATATTATTTTCCGCAAGAGGAAACTATATTATTTGTTGACAAGGATAGGAATACCATTACAGCAAAAATAATACTGTCCAAGCAAGCCTTATTGGACTTGATAGATATTGTCATTAACGGACCAGAAACCAATCATGAGAATGACTAAAGGTGTTATAAAGGGAGAGAAATAAAATTATGGATATTTTCGTCATTGGAATGGGGATTTTGATTATAATTTTCTTTATAAGATACGAAAGATACGAACAAAATCAAATTAAGATTAGGCAGGAGCAAAAACAGCAGCAATATCTAAAAGAACAACAGGAGAAAAAGAAAAGACAGGAAGAAGCGGAAGCGCGAGAAAAAGCAAAATTACAAGCATTTTATAATGATTGCAAAAAAAGGAACATTGACACTAATAATGACCAGCGCTCCCTACTAAGAATTGCCGAGTATCATGGCATACATGATATTGACAAAGCAATTGAAGTTTATAACAAAGGGAAAGCGGCAGTAATACAAGATATAAGAGATATCGAGTTAAAGGAATATGAAGAACAACATTCCAAAGTAAAACTATATGGAAAGAAAAAATATACAGCCGAATTGCTCGTATTGTTGGAACAATATACGAAGGACGCTCAAAAAAATGAACTTATATCGAAGACCTTTGTTACACTAAAGCCTACTGAACGAAACGCTGAAGTTGGTGGACTGCTTGGTGCAGGTCTTACAGGCTCTCCTTTAGTCGGCGCTTATGTTTACGAAAAAACAAAGCAGGCAAATGCCGCAAGCGAAGAAGCATATCAAAATGCGCTGAAAAGCGCAGAAAGTGCAAGTTCTACATTTCGTGCAAAACAATATAAAGCAGAAACTATGATCTCAAATATTCAAAGTGCGCTCGATAGTTTTGAAAAAGATCATGGCATATGTGACGAACATAACACCAAGGAAAAATTTGAACTTCTGCAAATAGATAAACCTTCTATGACACTTACTAAGGGAGGTAATATAAGACTGACAACAAAAGCCAGGCTTTTAGATGTTCCTAAACTTGGCAGCTCAGAGATGATTTTGGATGGATGCCTGGAATTTGATATTTGGGATAGAACAGGTTGCAGAGTAGCTGTCGGATATTTCACCACAAAATTCACGATATACTTGGGAGATTTTATCCGTAATGTTAATGATAAAGAACACTTTTATATCAACGCATGGGGGTTTGGTACTCATAAAGGATGTGAAACAGAAATAAATGTGCTCTGTTCTGGAAATAACATGATTGAGTCATTAGATGGATTATCCTGTAAGATAGAACCACTGCGTATGTGGGCTATGTGATACTATTGAAAAATCAAAATATACAATATCGGCCGCCCCTCCGATAATCGGTAAAGATCATCGGAGGGGCGGGATTATGTTTTTAATTGTTATGCTTCAAGTGCCTGTGCGATGTCAGCGATAAGGTCAGCCTTGTCCTCGATGCCGCAGGAAAGACGGATAAGGCCTGCGGGAATGCCTGCTGCTTCAAGCTGCTCGTCGGTGAGCTGGCGGTGTGTGGATGTTGCGGGATTGAGACAGCAGGAACGCGCATCCGCAACATGAGTTTCGATAGCGATAAGGCGGAGCTTCTTCATGAAGGCCTCGGCAGCACTCCTGCCGCCCTTTATCTCAAAGGAAACGACGCCGCAGCCGCCGTTGGGCATATACTTCTGAGCTATATCATAGTACTTGTCGCCCTTCAGATGAGGATATACGACTCTTATGACCTCGGGACGATCCTTGAGAAACTCTGCGACAGCAAGGCCGTTCTCGCAGTGACGGGGCATCCTTACATGAAGGGATTCAAGGCCGAGATTGAGATAGAATGCATTCTGCGGCGACTGTATGGAACCGAAATCGCGCATGAGCTGAGCAGTTGCCTTTGTGATGAATGCGCCCTTGCCGAATTTCTTGGTGTAGGTTATGCCATGATAGCTGTCATCGGGAGTGGTGAGGCCGGGGAACTTGTCTGCATGGGCATCCCAGTCGAAATTGCCCGAATCAACGATAGCGCCGCCTACTGCTGTGCCGTGACCGTCCATATACTTTGTGGTGGAGTGAGTTACAATGTCTGCACCCCATTCGATGGGACGGCAGTTCACGGGAGTGGGGAATGTATTGTCTATGATAAGGGGCACGCCGTGAGCGTGAGCGGCCTTTGCGAACTTCTCTATATCAAGCACGGTGAGAGCAGGGTTTGCGATGGTCTCGCCGAATACAGCACGGGTGTTGTCCCTGAATGCGGCGTTGAGTTCTTCCTCGGTGCAGTCGGGTGAAACAAAGGTAACATCTATACCCATCTTCTTCATGGTAACGGCGATAAGGTTGAATGTGCCGCCGTAGATGGACGAGGATGAAACGATGTGAGAGCCGTTTTCGCAGATATTGAACAGCGCAAAGAAATTCGCAGCCTGACCGGATGATGTGAGCATACCTGCCGCACCGCCCTCAAGAGCGGTTATCTTTGCTCTGTGTTCTGCGAGGTGGTAGAAATCTCTGAAG
>CAMHMM010000322.1 GCA_946186215.1 uncultured Ruminococcus sp.
GTGCTGACCTCGTCCCCGTTGGGGTAGGTATAATGAAGCTCCTCGCCAGAAAACACGCCGAAAAGCTCCAGACTGTGCGCAGTGATGCCGCACTCCTCGAAAAGCTCCCGCTTTGCTGTGTCCTCGGTATTCTCAAAAAGCTCCACCGCACCGCCTGCGTAGCCCCATAAACCGTTGTCACGGCGCTTCTGGAGAAGTATCCTTCCCTCGCTGTCTTCAACGATCACCGAAGCCGCCGCGTGTATCAGCGGTCTGTGGCCGACGAGCTTTCTCATCTCGGAGATATAGCCCATCAGATATACCTTGTGATATCATCCACGGCAAATTTCTTCGGAGACGCAGGGATGCTCTCAGGCACGCCTACTGCGATAGCCGTGATTATCTCCTCATTCTCGGGAAGATCTGTCATCATAGCGATCATATCATAATCAATGATGCCCATTATAACAGAGCCCAGCCCCTCGGCAGCAGCAGCAAGGGAGATATTCTGTGCGGCAATGCCCGCATCGAAGAATGTGTAGCCGTCGCCGTAAACGGTAGAAGGAGTGCCGTCGGGCTCGAAGCCAGCAAGGTTCTTCACTGCAGACTGGATTATCAGGCAGGGTGCGCCGCTTATGATCTGCATATTATGTTCCCTGCCGAAAGTAGCCTTTGCTGCGATCTGTCCTATGAGCATCCTGTCGGTTATCACGGTAAATCTGGGTGTGCGGGTATTCTTCCATGAGGGAACCTGTGTGGCGGTCTCCATTATCCTTACCAGTGTTTCCTCGGGGATCTCCTCATCTGTGAATTTGCGTACTGTGCGTCTTGTCATTATTACATCATAAAATTCCATGTTGTCCTCCGTATGTATCAGGGTTTGTTTCCCGCCGCCAGCAGAAGCTCACGAAGCAGCTTGCAGGCGATGGCCGTTGATGCCCCGCTCTGGTCATAATGGGGCGAAAGCTCATTTATATCCGCACCGACAATGTCAAGGGATGAGCATATCTTTATTATTGCTCCGAGGATCTGATTGAATGTTGCCCCACCTGCCTCCGGTGTACCTGTTCCACAGAAATATGCTGGATCAAGAACATCAAGGTCGATGGTAAGATAAACCTTTTTTCCCTTCAGCGCAGCCACGGCATCATTTACCCCCTCAAAGGAAACGCCGCTCACATCTGTGGGATAGATATGTCCGTGCTCACGGGCAAATTCAAATTCATAGCGCTCGCCGCTGCGGATGCCGAACTGCCATATCTTCCCGTCACCGATGATATCATGGCAGCGTCTGACCACACAGGCGTGTGAAAGCGGATTGCCCAGATAATCCTCACGCAGGTCGGTATGTGCATCGAACTGTATCAGGTGGACATCGCCGTACTTTTTCTGCACCGCACGGAACGCGCCGAGTGTGACAAGGTGCTCGCCGCCCAGCATAACGGGCAGCTTCCCGCCGTCGAGTATCATCTGTGTGCATTCCTCGATATCCGCAAGAGGGCTTTCGGGGGCACCGAAGCAAAGCTCAAGATTGCCCAGATCACATATGGAAAGGTCTGTAAGATCCCTGTCCTGATAGGGGGAATAGGTCTCTATGCCGAAGCTTTCCGAGCGTATCGCCGAGGGACCGAACCTCGCACCCGGCCTGAATGATGTGGTGGAATCAAAGGGCGCTCCGAATATTACGATATCCGCATCGTCAAAGCAGCTTTCGGCACCTATGAATTTTGTTGCTTCAAATTCCATTTTCCAGTTCCTTTTTTACATAATTCGGCAGCGCGAAACTTCCCGTGTGCAGATCGGTATTGTAATACTTTGTCTCTATGCCGAGTGCATTCCAGCGCTGTGCATCAAATTCAAGGGGAGAAAGTCCCTTTGAGGCAAAGCCGAAAAGCCAGTGTCCCGACGGATATGTGGGTATATGCACCTGATACACATAGGCACACTCAAAATTTTCGGCGATGCGCCTGTGCGCCCTGCGCATATTCTTTGCATCCTCCTCATAGTAGGGACTTTCATGCTGATTCACAAGGATGCCGTTTTCCGTGAGCGCCTTGTAGCAGTTGCCGTAAAACTCTCCCGTGAAGAGTCCCTCGCCGGGGCCGAAGGGATCGGTGCTGTCAACGATTATCAGGTCATACTCGTTTTCGCGGCTGCGTACAAAGCGCAGGCCGTCCTCATAATGTATATGCACACGAAGATCAGAGAGCTTTGATGCAGTCTGCGGGATGTATTTGCGGCAGACCTTGACTACCTCTTCGTCGATCTCCACCATGTCTATATGCTCGATGCTGTCGTAGCGTGTGAGCTCACGCACCGTGCCGCCGTCACCTGCGCCGATAACGAGTACACGGCGTATATCCGGATTTACAGCCATAGGCACATGGGTTATCATCTCGTGATAGATGAATTCATCCTTTTCAGTCAGCATCATTATCCCGTCAAGAGTAAGGAATCTGCCGAATTCGGGACTCTCAAACACATCGATGCGCTGAAACTCGCTCTGCCCGCTGTAAAGCTGCTCATTCACCCTTATGGATAATTTTGTATCCTTTGAATGGTATTCGCTGAACCATAGTTCCATATTATTCTCCATTTGCTGTAATATCCAATAACTCTTCCGGGCTTACTGCTTTAATAGAACTGTTAATAAAATCCTTCAGATTTCTTGTTACTATATAATCTGCCCGAAACTCTTTTGCGCATTCCATTTGCAAACAATCTTCTATCTGTAAAGCCGGGATTCTCTACTGAATTAATCAATTTTTTGGAGTCGATCTGAATTATTTTTGCAAATCCCGAAATACAGTTTAATATTTGTTTTCTTTTTTCAAAGTCCATCTCTTTTCGGAGAATATAAAACAAATTAGTAATGCTGTGTGCCGCAACACAAGCCTTAATATTTCTTTCTCCGCAAAGGTCTATTACCTTTTCAGCATTTTCAAAGTACGGCGCTCTTTGACCTACCCAGTCAATTATAATGTTTGTATCAA
>CAMHMM010000323.1 GCA_946186215.1 uncultured Ruminococcus sp.
CCCTTACAGAGCAGTTTGATCAGATCCGCACCATGATGAATAAAAAGTGGCAGGGAAAATATATCGCCTATTTTCAGGCAAATTCCAATACCTATGCTCCTACGGAGAAGATCATTTCCATGACAAAAGAAGTGTTGCAGCTGTCTGATGTGGTGGGTATTGCGATCTCTACCCGTCCTGACTGTATCAGCGCTTCTACAGCGGATTACCTTTCAGAGCTTTCAGACCGGACATATCTTACTGTAGAGCTGGGACTGCAGACCATTCATGACGATATCTCCCGCAGGCTCAATCGCTGTCATACCTATTCGGACTTTCTTTATGCTGTGGATATACTTGATAAAAGAGGAATAAATATAGGTGCTCATATCATCGACGGCCTTCCCGGTGAAACCGAAGAGGATATGTATGACACAGTCCGTGCGTTATCCCGCCTGCCGCTGCACAGCATCAAGATACATCTGCTACACATCCTGAAAAATACACGGCTGGCGGATGAATATTCCGCAGGAGACTTTGATGTGCTGTCCCTTGAGGATTATGTGAGGATAGTGACGCATCAGCTGCGGCTTCTACCGCCTGAAATGGTGATAGGTAGGCTTACTGGTGACGGAGCACGGGATGAGCTTATCGCGCCTCTGTGGAGCCTGAAAAAATTTGTAGTGATGAATGAGATAGATAAGCTTATGGCGGCAAAAGGATATATGCAGGGTGACCTCTATGAAGGCTGATACAAAAAAAAGGATCATTACGGGAGCTCTGATCCTTACGGCGCTTTTGGCTATGTTTTTCGTGATAAATACTGCTATGAATGCGGTTGTAAGGACAACGGTGGTAATAGACGGGCAGACCTTCGGACTGACAGACCGCACTGTTGAACTGTACCCTTTGACGACAGACGGTTTCGAGCATTTTGCGGAGTTTGAACGGCTCGAAGAGCTGAAAATCGTGCCAATGGCATATCAGCTAAAGGAAAATGCCCGTAATGAGCTTGCTGAGCCGGGGCTCACACGGGAGATACAGCGAATAGATGAGGAATTTGCTGATTGTACCGATATTTCTGATGTAAACTTTCTGAGGAATAATACAAACCTGCGTATCCTTGATCTTCATGGATGTGCATTTTCGGATATGACGGTGATAGCGCAGATGAAAGGGCTGGAGGAGCTCAATATCTCAGATACGGCAGTGACTGATATCTCTCTTCTTGGCGGGAGTGCCGCTCTTGTAAAGCTTGATATACGCGGGACGGGGATAGATGATATCGCCCCGCTGCTCGCATGCCCGCAACTTGCGCAGATAAGACTTGACAGCGTGGATGACAGCACACTGAAGCAGTTTGAAGAGCACGGGATAACTATTATATGTGACGAAAAATGAAAGGATGCCGCAGTTATACGGCATCCTCATTTTATAAAGGAAATACTTGTAAAAAGGTTTATGCGCTTTATTCAGTTTTCCTTATCATTTAAGATAAATGATTGATCCGGGTATCAGAAAAGATCCATGTCGAGATCAATATTCCCGTTCAAAAGGTCGATGATGGCCTGTGCGCTTTCGCTGGGAACAGCTGAGCCCTTGGAGATCTTGTTCTGAACGATAACACCGCCGGTCACGCCGTCTTCCTCAACGGCATAAACGCTGTCATAATCTACTTTTATAACGCTGCCGACATCATAGTTGTATGCGGATGTATCAGTGAAAACAATATACATGGAGAAATTGTTTTCATCAGCATCAACGGGAACACAAAAATACATATCCTCTGCTGCCATTGCTATTGCAAGCTCTGCAGAGCCGTCTTTGTCCACAAGAGGAACGGTCTCAATATCGGACTCGGAGATGAGATAAAGCTTTGTGCCGTCTCTGGAGATGGATGCAAAAACGATGCCTTCAGAATCGGCATAGAAGCGCTTCTTGCCGTCTATCTTCATCCAGCGGCTTACAACGCAGTTGCCCTCACGATAATAGCTGCGCTGTTTGCCCAGCTGAACATAGCCTGTAAAAAGTCCTTTTTCATTATCGGATTCGTCGAATATGTGTACGATACCTTCGTCATCAATGCCTACCTTGCCGACTCTGTACATCTCGGCAGAAGCTCCGGCAGCAAATGATGACATTATCGCTGTCGCAGCAAGAGCAGCAGCGATTGCCTTAAGAGATCTCTTCATGTTGTTCCTCCTTTTCACATGATGATCATCAGCCAAAAGCAAAACATCTCCGGCGCACATGACCATATGTATACGATAATAACATATTAACATATTTTATTTTGTTTATCAATCGTTATTATGCACAAAATTAACCTTATATCTTTTATCGATAAGCAAATGAAAAGCCACAGCATCTGCGACTGTTACGCCGTATGCTGTGGCTTGCTGTATCAGTATCTGTTATATGCTGATTACTATTCTACATTGACCTCGATCTTGTCTACATCCTCGGGATCCATGTGGTAAACCTCATAGATGGTGATGGTGTAGGAGCCCGTGATCATGGGGCCTTCTGCATTGGGATCGGGTGTAGCGTTGGAATCCTGCTGGGCTTCAAGGGATTCTGCAACTGCCTGGAACTCTGCGGAACAGGTGTTGAGGTAGATGTTTTCCTTGTTCTCTGCGATCCTGTCGATAACATCGTAAACGGTTTCCCAGCTTTCTGCAGGGCACTTGTACTCGATGTTTACCTTTGTACCGCCGACTGTAACATCGGGATCCTTTGCAGGATAGCTGTTATCATGCTGCCAGTAGGATTCATCGTCCATCTGATGAGCGATATCAGCATCGTACTTCATCTGATAGTTTGCATTATACTCATATGCAACATAGGAGGAAAGTGCCTGAGGCTGTGAATCTGAAAGGCTTATATTGAGGATCTCAAGATCGGAATCCTCGGGAGCAACGATGTTCTTGATCCATACGCTGATGTTGTGAGCTTCGTTGTATTCTCTTTCATCCAGGAAGCTCT
>CAMHMM010000324.1 GCA_946186215.1 uncultured Ruminococcus sp.
GATACCTTTTCGATAACGGTCTCCTCTGTGTCTTCATCATCAAGATCCTTGTCGCTGAGAAGTCTTTCCTCGATGCAGCACCATGTGGGGCATTCACAGTATTCGGGCATCAGGTGAGCAAACTGCTCGTAGCTGCTGAGTCCGCCTGTGTGTGCGATGTATTCAAACATCCTGCGTTCGTGTCTTTCAAGGTTCTTTCTTGAAAGGTACAGATCGAGGAGCTTGTTGACCTTTTCACCCTCGCTGGTTGGCATACATCCGCAGGACTGGGAAACTCGGAGCGAATAGGGGATGACAGTCAGTCTTTCAGACGGCGTTTCATTGCGGAGAAGTTGTTCGAGAAGGTCAAGCGCCTTTTCCGACATACCCTCCATATCGATTGCGGCAGTGGTCAGTCGCGGGTAGGTGTATTTTTCCTCCTCGATGCCGTCAAAGCCGTTGATGATAACATCTCCGGGCACATCTATCCCGATGTTTCTGAGATAGTTGCAGGCAGTCATCGCTTCTGTGTCGTTAACACAGAGAATGGCATCGGGCGGTTCAAGCTTGCTTTTGTAGAATCTGTCGAGCACTCCGAGTGTGGGAGTTTCCCAGAAATCACCGTATCCGAAGCGCTCAGGTTCAAATTCTCTGCCGTTTTCCGCAAGAACTTTTTTGAACACATTGAGCCTTTCCTCGGAGAAGCTGTTGTTTTCCATGCCGCCTATGAAATTGATGCGCTTGGGCTTGTGTACCTCGATCATGTGCCTCATGACCTGCTCAAATGCGCCGCCGTAATCAAAGGTGACGCTCACGCAGCCGGGCACATCCCTGTCGATGCAGACAAAGGGGAGACCTGTGGCCTTTGCATCATTGAGCACCATTTCCCAGACATGGTCATTCTTGATAGTTTCCGGCATAAGGATAAGACCATCAAGCACAGGCTTTCGGATAAGCTTGAAAATATTTATTTCAGCAGGGGAATACTCCATATGGTAGTATGTGAAATTTGTGATAACGATCAGCTTGTAGCCCCTTGCTTCCGCTTCATTTATCAGAGCGTTCATCGTATTCTGCGCACCGGTGTCATGAAGACCTGCACATACGATGCCTATGACCTTGTGTCTTCCGTGTCGTTCTTTCATGTATCAGGATCACCTCGCAACGCAAATATCTTTTAGGATCTATGTTATAATCAGGTTTTTCTGATGATCTGTCTGTGAGTATATTATCCCTTATATTATAACATATACCTGTTAAAATTTCAACAGGAATAAAAAATATTTTTTGCCCCTTCTGTGAATAAAAGTTTTCTGTATCAGTGAAGGCTTATGAGTCTTGTCTATTGTGTTCATACAGCGCATAGACATACTCTGAATTTTTTGTGCATGATGGGTATTGACGGTTAATGAGCGTTATGCTATAATCTGGGATAACAACCGTTAACCGCCTCTATACAGGCGTAAAACGGCTTTATACCATTGAAAGAATCTTGGATAATACTGAATAACAGGTCTTCTCTTTCTCAGGCACTCAGGCAGGGAAGACACACTGTGATATGAAAGGTGTTTGTATGGCAGGAGCTTCAACTAAGGACAAGCTGATGGATGCGGCACTCGATCTATTTTCCCGCAAAGGTTTTGATGCCACCAATGTGGATGAGATCGCAGGCGCGATAGGAATAAAAGGTCCGAATATCTACAAATATTTCAAGGGTAAGGAGGATCTTTTCAACTCGCTGATGAACAGATGCGAGGAATCCTATCACAGGGAAATGAAGCAGAGACGGGAGGAAATGCTCCATATCCATACCGCAGCCGAGCTCAAAGCCCTCGGTATGAAACAGATAGAATTCACCATGCGCAATGAGACAGTGAGAAGATTCAGGATGATGTGCTGTATCGAGCAGTACAGGAATGAAGCGCTCAGAGAGCTTGCCACATTTCATCAGATGACCTTCATCACCGGATTTTACAGGGAGATATTTTCCGGTATGATAGAAAACGGTGATATGACAGGCAGCGACCCGGAACTGCTTGCGCTGGAGTATGTTGCACCGGTTTCGATCCTTTTGCAGCTCAGCGACAGAGAACCAGAGCGTATAGAAGAGATACTTGCAATGGCAGAGAGACATATTGATCATTTCACCGAAACTTATTTTGTGAAGTGATCAGAGAGCATGACAGCTCACCTTTCATGGGATAATGAAAAAAGAAGCACTGAGGCGCAGTCGTGTTTCCTGACCGAGCAGAGATCTTTGCGATCTTTGGCAGATCAGGAGTTTACGACCATTTGGCCGGTGGTGCGACTTGGAAAGGATGAAAAGAATGAACGCAATAGAGATCAGGGGGATCACAAAGGAATTCAAGGTGCTTGACCGCCGCGAGGGATTAAAGGGCAGCTTTCTCGACCTTTTTTCCAGAAATTACAAGATAGTCAAGGCTGTTGACGGTATATCCATGGATATAGAGCAGGGCGAGATCGTCGGCTATCTCGGTCCCAACGGCGCGGGAAAGTCTACCACAATAAAGATGATGACAGGCGTTCTGGAGCCTACATCAGGTGAAATACTTGTAAACGGCAACATCCCCTACAAGAACAGAACAAAGAACGCACAGAATATAGGCGTTGTATTCGGACAGCGCTCGCAGCTCTGGTGGGCACTTCCCCTTGTGGAGTCCTTCAAGCTGCTCAAGGATATATATATGATCGAGGACAAGCAGTATAACGATATGCTGGAGCTTTACGGCACACTGGTAGATATCGATCCGCTGCTTCACAAGCCCGTGCGCCAGATGTCCCTCGGACAGAGGACACTTTCGGATATACTGGCGGCATTCCTTCACGATCCTAAGATCGTATTCCTCGATGAGCCCACCATCGGTCTTGATGTTTCCATGAAGGCAAAGATAAGAAAGCTTATATCCGAGCTCAATAAGGAACGCAAGACAACTGTAATACTCACAACTCACGATATGGG
>CAMHMM010000325.1 GCA_946186215.1 uncultured Ruminococcus sp.
GTGGGCAAGCAGCAGGTTGAAGCGACCGCTGTCCCGAAGCTCCCTGAGTTCTTCACCCTTGGCAAAGGCGGCTGCCTTTTCATCGAATGCAGCACCGTCGCCTGTCTCCGAAATGCCGCTGATGCACAGCTCATCCGCATACACCGTGCGGTTTTCGAGAAGCTCTATCCCGTATGAAAGCATCTGCTCCCGATACTCCGCGTATTTTTCGGGCTCGTTCATCTCGTGGTTTCCCGCCACGAAATAGCATGGGTATCTGCTTATCAGCCGCATGAATCGGTCAGTATCGGCATTTTCGCATCTTTCATCGTAGAAATCGCCGCACAGCGCCACGATATCTGGCTTTTCCCTGTCGATAAGTGCCATTATCGCAGATTGATCCTTCCCGTAGCATGAATCATGCAGATCGGTGATTAGGGCTATGCGGTATCTGCGGGTGACCTTCTGGGAGAAGACGGTATAATTTGTGCATACAAGAGAATAACTCGCGGCGGCAAGGGCCGTGAATAAACAACCGAGCACTGCCGCTGCCGCCGAGATCATCCTGATTTTCTGTTTAAGCTCCATGGATCAGCCTGCCGGCCATGTGAATGCTCTGCCGCTCATTACATGGAAATGGATGTGATGAACGGTCTGTCCTGCACTCTCGCCGCAGTTGTTGACTACCCTGAACCCGTCTGTCATACCCTTTTCGGCCGCAAGCTTTGCGATCACCTCAAAGATATGGGAAACATAGACGGAGTTTTCCGCAGTGATCTCAGCCGCAGATGAGATATGCTCCTTGGGTATCACCAGAAAATGGGTGGGTGCCTGCGGGGAGATATCATTGAATGCATAGCACATATCATCCTCATATACCTTTGAGGAGGGTATCTCGCCCTTTATGATCTTACAGAAAAGACAATCAGACATTTTGATCTTCTCCTTTTAAGAGCTGTTTACCGCAGCGGACAAAGCACGCATCTGCGCTGCGGTGCTCCTTATATGAAATATGAATTTCTGATCAGTTAAACACTGACTTTTACTTCACAACGATATTAACGATCCTGCCCTTGACATAGATGCGCTTTACTACCGTCTTGCTCTCGCAGGCCTTGATAACATCGGGATCTGCATCGGCGATGGAAAGAGCTGTCTGCTCATCTGCATCAGCAGGAATGTTGATCCTTGCGCGTACCTTGCCGTTTATCTGAACGGCGATCTCGATGGTGCTGTCAACGCACAGTGCGCTGTCATACTCTACCCAGGGCTGCTCGGAAAGCACCTTACCGAACTTTTCAAGGTACAGTTCCTCTGTGATAAGAGGCGCAAAGGGATTGAGCATTGTGAGGAATGCGGCAAATTCTGCCTTGTTCACGCCCTTTTCGGTGAACACATTGATAAGAGTCATCATAGCGGCAATGGCTGTATTGAAGTTCATTGCCTCGATATCCTCGGTGACCTTTCTGATGGTCTTGTGCATCGTGCTTACCATGTCGGGGCGGTATTCATCGCCGTCTGTCACCTTTTCGGCAAGTGCCCATACCCTGTCGAGAAAGCGCTTGCAGCCCTTTACGCTGCTCTCGCTCCAGGGCGCTGCCTGAGAGTAGTCACCCATGAACAAAACATATATCCTGAGCACATCTGCGCCGTATACATCAACAACATCGTTGGGATCGACAACATTTCCCTTGGACTTGCTCATCTTGTCACCGTCGGGGCCTAAGATAAGTCCCTGTGCGGTTCTTTTTGCGTAGGGCTCGTCAACGGGAACCTCGCCGATATCATAGAGGAACTTGTGCCAGAATCTGGAATAGATCATATGTCTGGTCACATGCTCCATGCCGCCGTTGTACCAGTCAACGGGGAGCCAGTATTCCAAAGCTTCCTTTGAAGCAAGAGCCTTGTCGTTGTGAGGATCGGTATAGCGCAGGAAATACCATGATGAACCTGCCCACTGAGGCATTGTATCGGTCTCCCTGCGTGCATCTCTGCCGCACTTGGGGCACTTGCAGTTTACAAAGCTCTCTATCTTTGCAAGAGGGCTCTCGCCGTCCTGACCGGGCTCGAAATTCTCCACAGGGGGGAGCTTCAGGGGCAGCTCATCATAGGGAACAGCCACCATGCCGCAGTCCGGGCAATGCACGATGGGGATAGGCTCGCCCCAGTAGCGCTGGCGGTTGAATGCCCAGTCCTTCATCTTGTACTGAACACCCTTTTCGCCTATGCCCTTTTCTTCGAGATATTCAAGCATCTTCTCAATGGAATCCTTCTTGTTGTCGATTCCGTTGAGGATGCCGGAGTTGACCATTTCGCCATCGCCTGTGTAGGCTTCCTTTGAAATGTCTCCGCCCTTTATTACCTCGATTATATCTATGCCGAATTTCTTTGCGAATTCATAGTCACGCTGATCGTGTGCAGGAACGGCCATGATCGCACCCGTGCCGTAGCCCATCATAACATAGTCGGAGATATAGATGGGCACTTCCTTGCCTGTAACGGGATTTATGGCGGTAAGGCCGTCTATGCGGATACCTGTCTTGTCCTTTACAAGCTGTGTGCGCTCAAACTCGCTCTTTCTGGAGCATTCCTCTCTGTATGCATCGAGCTCGGCGATGTTGGCGATCTTGTCCCTGTGCCTCTGTATCATATCATGCTCGGGAGCGATTACCATGAAGGTAACGCCGTAGAGGGTATCGGGACGGGTGGTGTATATGCGCAGCTTCTCGCCGTTTTCCTTTATCTCGAAGTTCACGAAGGCACCTGTGGAGCGGCCTATCCAGTTCTGCTGCATGAGCTTGATGTTGGGGAGATAATCCACCTCGTCAAGTCCCTGAAGGAGCTTGTCTGCATACTTAGTGATACGCAGATACCACACTTCTTTTTCCTTCTGCACGATCTCGGAATGGCAGACATCGCACTTGCCGCCCTGTGAATCCTCATTGGAGAGAACTACCTTACAGGAG
>CAMHMM010000326.1 GCA_946186215.1 uncultured Ruminococcus sp.
AAGCGGAGTATAATGGATACAGTTTAGGGAAACGGAGATGTGGAAGTATGCGAAAAATAATACTTATACCAGCTTATGAACCCGATAAAAAGCTGATCGAGTTCCTTTCAGGACTGAATTTTTTCGGGTTTGAGGATATTGTGATAGTAGACGACGGCAGCTCGGAAAAATGTGCCGATATCTTTTCGGAAGCGAAAAAATATGCATCAGTGCTTACTCATGTTGAAAACTGCGGCAAAGGACAGGCACTTAAAACAGGAATGAGATACATTCTTGAAAATTATGCCCCTTCGGATATAGTGATAACCGCCGATGCCGATGGTCAGCACACGCCGCCCGATATTCTGAGGACAGCGCGGAAGTATTCCGATCACGCAATGGTACTCGGCTGCCGCGATTTCAGCGGAAAGGATATCCCTCTGCGAAGCAGATTCGGCAACCGCCTTACCGCAGGGATATTCCGCCTTATCAGCGGAGTGAATGTAGGTGACACACAGACGGGGCTCAGATGCTTTGCTGTCTCGGATATCCCGTTCCTCGCGGAGATCGAGGGCACAAGATACGAATATGAGATGAATATGCTCTTAAAATGGGCAAAGAGCGGAAGAAAGTTCATCTGCACCGATATAAACACAGTCTATATCGACAATAACAGCTCATCGCATTTTCATCCCATAAGGGATTCGATAAAAATATATTCGGGGATACTCAAGTTCTCGCTCTCGTCATTTGCGGGATTTCTCACGGATTATGCGCTTTTTTCACTGCTGTTTGCAGTGCTCCATTCTGCAGTTATCTGCAATGTATCCGCAAGGATAGTAAGTGCTGCTGTGAATTTCACTCTCAATTACAATTTTGTGTTCGACAAAAAGGAAAAGGCGGCAAAGGCGGCTGTCAAGTATTTTGTGCTCGCTGCCGCGATACTTCTGGCTAATACGCTTCTTCTCGATCTGCTGGTAAACCACGCGGGAGCTGATCCGTATTTTTCAAAGCTGGCAGTGGAGATAGTGATGTTTACGGTAAGCTGGTTCTTTCAGAAAAATGCGGTGTTTACCAAAAAAGCACATTTTTTTCGCAAAAGATTACACTCTGCAGAGGCAGGTAAATGATATGAACAAAAGAATAAAGAAAATCATAGCGGCGGATATTGCACTGTATCTTGCGGGCATGGGAACATTTCTCGCATTTCATTACATCGTTCCCTACAGCATGGATACGGCGGTAGTCATCACTGATACGGTAAGCGCAGAGCAGTTCTCTCTTCCCGAAAAGAGCGGCGAAGATGAAATTGAAGGTAATACAGCATCGACACATAATGAGCCTGCCGACAAGGATGATAAAGATGCAGCTTTGAAGTCTGAAAGCGGCTCGGAGAAAAAGAATTTCCCGAAGGAGCGGCCTGAAAATATGCCTGATTTTTCGGGAGATAAGCCCGAAGGGTTCGGGGATATGCCGTCGTTTCCTGACGGGATGCCGGAAGCATTTGGAGAAAAGCCCGATTTTCCGGATGGTATGTTCGGCGGCTTCGGCGATTTCCCCGAGCCTCCCTCAGATGGCGGTGAGCGAAAGAAGCCGTCCTCGGATGGCGATGGTTCAGAGCATTCTCACCGTCCCTCCGGAAAGCACGGCGACATGGGATTTGCAGACAATAATGAAACTACTGAGATAGCTTCGGATAACAGTCAGAAGCATATCGAAAGCGTTGATATGGAAACGGTGGCATCGGAAAGAAACGATACAGCTGATGTTACCGTGAAAAAATGCACATTCGGCAGCGGTGAAGACACTGTTACCTATTACCTTGCGGATATTTATGTCACCTCTGCAACTCAGATAAAGACCGCATTTGCAAACGGTTCCTACGGCAAAAACATAAGAAGCAATGTGGATGAGATGGCAAAGGAGAACAATGCTGTGTTAGCTGTTTCGGGTGATTATTACGGCAACAGCGAGGACGGCATAGTGATACGCAACGGGACGCTTTACAGGGATAACACTACTAATGCGGATATCTGCGTTTTGTTTACGGACGGAACGATGAAGACCTATTCCCCGTCGGAATTCAATGCAGATGAGGTTATAGCCGCAGGCGCATGGCAGGCATGGACATTCGGGCCTGCGCTTCTGGACGGAAACGGTAATATCCCCGATACCTTCAATACAAATTCCTATATTTACGGCAATAATCCCAGATGCGCCATAGGCATGATAGCTCCCGGGCATTATGTGTTCGTTGTTGTAGACGGACGGAACAAGGGCTATTCAAAGGGTGTCGATCTTACGGCGCTTGCCGAGATAATGGCTGATGCAGGCTGTACCTGCGCATACAATCTTGACGGCGGCAATTCGTCGGCGATGTATTTCGGGGACGGCTATATAAGCGAGCCCTCAGGCGGCGGCAGAGAGATAAGCGATATCATCTATATCGGGCAGGGGGAAGAGTAATGAAGAGCAAAATATCATTTGTTTTTTTCAACGGTGTGCTGATAATGGCAGCGATGCTTCTGACGCTGTTTATCCTTGATATGCTCAATCCCAATATGAATTTTCTTGACGGCAACGCATCAAAAGTGTTTCTTGTGCTTTTCGGGATATTCTCCGCGGGTGCGGGAGTGTGCGGGATATCGGGAAATATAGCCTCTGAGGATCAACAGCAGCAAAACTGATCATATATGAAAGGGCAGGAGCGCTCCTGTCCTTTCATATTTGGTTTTCACCGTTCTTTCACTTTTGCTTTAAGATTAAATTCAGGTACGAGTTATATAATCATTACAGTGAATTTTACGGGGGGATAAATATTTGGATTTCAGACATGAGATAAAGCATGAGATAAACTATTCCGATATGCTCGTGATAAAGCACAGACTCAGCGCGGTCGCATATCCCGATCCTCATGCGGTGGACGGCAAATATCATAAGATCGGAAGAGCGTCGTGTAG
>CAMHMM010000327.1 GCA_946186215.1 uncultured Ruminococcus sp.
AAATTCCACATCGCCCACGATCACCTGATACCCAAGCAGCTCAGAGTCCACGGGATGAAGAACACAATGCTCAGAATATCGGATGATGCGATATATGCCCTCATCGACAGCTACACGAGAGAGGCAGGCGTGCGCGAGCTTGAAAGAAATATCGCTTCGCTGTGCCGCAAGGCAGCCAAGGAGATAATAGAGAGCCCCCGCGGGGAAAAGGCGGAGGGAGCGGAGCAGGACGGAAAGAAGAGCCGCGCTCCCCGCGTGAAGATCACCGCGGCAAATGTGGAAAAATATCTCGGCCACAGAAAATACACCGAGAGCACGGTTTCAAAAGAAAATGCCGTAGGCGTTGTCAACGGTCTTGCATGGACTGCCGCAGGCGGAGTCATCATGCCGCTTGAAGTGCTGGTAAATGACGGCAGGGGCAGTGTTCAGGCGACAGGCTCCTTAGGCGAGGTAATGCAGGAAAGCTCCCGCCTTGCGGTGAGCTTTGTGCGCTCCATCGCTGATGAATACGGTATAGAAAAGAATTTCTATCTGGATAAGGATATACATATCCACGCGCCCGAGGGAGCAACTCCCAAGGACGGCCCTTCCGCAGGTGTCACCATGACAACGGCGCTCGTTTCCGCACTGACAGGGATACCCGTCCGCAGTGATGTGGCAATGACAGGCGAGATCACCCTTCACGGAAAGGTGCTTCCCATAGGCGGGCTGCGCGAAAAGACAATGGCGGCCTACAAGGAGGGCATGAAGACGGTCATCATCCCCAAGGGAAATTCCCCGGATCTTGACGATGTCGAGGATGAGATCAAAAACAGCCTGAACTTCGTGTTTGCCGAAAAGATAACCGATGTTCTTGACAATGCCCTTACCATGCATCCGGGCGACAACAAAAAGGAACCCGTCAAGGTGGGCTTTTAAAGGAGCCGGATGCAGTTTGCGGTTTTGGCGGCCTTAGTCACGGAGATCAGAAATGAATATAAATAACGCAGATTTTTACAAAAGCTTCGGGACATATTCCCAGATACCGCCGCCCGACAGAGCGGAGATAGCCTTTTCGGGGCGGTCGAATGTGGGAAAATCATCCCTGATAAATAAGGTGCTCGGGAGAAAGAGCCTTGCAAGGGTATCGGCAGTCCCGGGAAAGACTACCACGATCAATTTTTACACCCTTGAAAATATCTACCTTGTGGATCTGCCCGGCTACGGCTACGCAAAGCGGTCAAAGTCGGAAAAGGTGCGCTGGTCGGAGCTTATCGAGGGCTATGTAGGCGAAAGCGGCAGGATCTCTCTTTTTATCCAGCTTGTGGATATGCGCCATCCCCCTACGGAGGATGACCTGATGATGATAAATTATCTCATCGACAACGGTGTTCCCTTTATAATAGTGTTCACCAAGGCGGACAAGCTGAAAAAATCGGAGCGCGAGGCACGAATGGAAGGCTTCGCAAAAGAGATAGACTGCTTTGAGGATATAACGCATATCGAGTTTTCCGCAGTGACAGGCGAGGGCGTTGAGCAGATACGCGCCATAATCGAAGAGATCGCGGAAGCATGACAAAATTAATGTAAAGAAGATGATCATAATGAGCAATGAGACACTTTCGGTAAATGAACAGGGACATCTTACCATAGGCGGCGCTGATACTACAGATCTTGCTGCACAGTACGGCACGCCTCTGTATGTGTATGACGAAACGGCTGTCCGCAGTGCTGTGCGCAGCTTCAAGGCATCCATCGATGAGAATTACGGCGGCAGAGGAATGGTATGCTATGCGAGCAAGGCATTCTGCTGCAAGGAAATGTGCAGGATAATGGCTGAAGAGGGCGCAGGTCTCGACACCGTATCCGGCGGAGAGATATACACCGCTCTTGCTGCGGGGTTCCCTGCGGACAGGATATACTTCACCAGCAACAACAAATTCGATGAGGAGATCGCCTACGCCATAGACAACAGGATCAGGTGTATCGTCTGCGACAACATCGAGGAGCTGTACCGCATCTCGTCCATCGCTGTTTCAAAGGGAGCGCAGATAAATGTGATGCTCAGGTTAAAGCCCGGTGTTGAGGCTCACACCTTTGAAGCTGTAATGACAGGACAGATAGACAGCAAATTCGGCTTTGCGATAGAGACAGGCGAGGCTCTGGAGGCTGCAAGGAAAGCTGCTTCCCTCGACGGCATAAAGCTTGTGGGCGTACACTGCCACATCGGTTCGCAGATACATGACATATCTCCCTTTGAAAAGGCTGCAGAGGTCATGCTCGACTTCATCGCAAAGCTTCGTGACGAGGGCATCATCATAAGCGACCTTTCTCTCGGCGGCGGCTTCGGCATAAAGTACACCGACAAGGACATACCCGTTCCATACGGCGAATATATGAAGCGTGTCTCCGCAAAGGTAAAGGAATGCTGCGCCGCTCACGGGATAGATGTTCCGTACATCACCATCGAGCCGGGACGCTCTATCGCAGCGCCTGCGGGCATCACTCTCTATACGGTAGGCTCGAGAAAGATCATCCCCGGTATACGCACATATATAGGTATTGACGGCGGTATGCCCGACAATCCGAGATATGCGCTGTACAAGTCGGAGTACACTGCAGAGGTGGCAAACAAGGCGGATGCCCCCAAGGACGAGATCGTCACCATTGCGGGACGCACCTGTGAATCCGGCGACCTCATCGGTGAGAATATGCCTCTCCAGCACGCCGAGGCAGGAGATATAGTTGCGATACTTGCAACGGGTGCATATAACTATTCAATGGCTTCCCATTATAACCGTGTCCCCAATGCGGCTGTGGTAATGGTAAAGGACGGTCAGTCCCGCGTCATTGTCCGCCGTGAGACATGGGAGGATGTAGCAAGAAACGATGTCTGATACGCCTTTTACGGCATGAACGCGTAAGGCTGTGATGATAAGAAAATATGCTGG
>CAMHMM010000328.1 GCA_946186215.1 uncultured Ruminococcus sp.
TCCTTCTCATTCTTCATCCTCCTCTGAGGGCTTGGTGAAAACGGCAACGTTTATCTTGCCGTAGCTGTATACCTTTTTCAGCGCCATCCCCTCGGGAGCCTCCGGCTGTTCGGCTTCCTTTTCGTATTCGCAGATGATGAAGCCTCCTTCGCGGAGCTTGGCTGCTGCGAGCGGCAGGAGCTTGGGGATATGTCCGTCGATTTCGGCGTTGACTATCAGCCCGACGGAAATTCCTATATGTGCGTATACGGCTGGACGAGAAGTCCCCTGATAGAATTTTACATCGTGGAATCATGGGGCACCTGGAGACCGCCCGGAGCGCCCTCTTCACTCGGAACGGCGATCATCGACGGAGTGAAATATGATATCTACAAGACCACGAGAATACAGCAGCCCTCCATCGACGGCACACAGACCTTTGATCAGTACTGGAGCGTAAGGCGCGACAAGCCCGAGTGCGACGGCACGAAGTTTGAAAGCACAATACCTATCTCAAAGCATTTCGATGCATGGGAAGAGTGCGGTCTGGAGCTGGGCAAAATGTATGAGGTGGCTCTTACCGTAGAGGGCTATCAGTCCGCAGGAAAGGCTGATATATACAAAAACGAGCTGAAGATCGGCGGCGAATATAAAAAGGCGGATGATATCACCGTTGCCGTAACCGAGGGTGCGGCAGCCGCTGCCAAGATAAAGATCCCCGAGGGCGGAGCTGATTTCTTCGACTGCGATTTCGAGGGCGATACACAGGGCTGGATGCCCCGCGGCAGCGCTCAGATAGAGATAAGCGACAAAAGCTCTGCAAGCGGCAGCAAGTCCCTGTTTGTAAGCGGAAGAGGGGATAACTGGAACGGTGCAGCTATTATGCTCAGCTCTGATACATTTAAGGCGGGCAGTACATATTCGTTCAGCGTAAAGGCAATGCAGGAAAGCGGCTCGGATGCACAGCTCAAGCTTACGATGCAGTACACTGCTGCAGATGGCGATCACTACGATCAGGTGGCACTCGTTCCCTCAAAGAGCGGCGAGTGGATCGAGCTGAAAAACGATGCTTACACCATCCCCGATAATGCGACAAATCCCGTGCTTTATGTGGAATCTCCCGACAGCCTTACCGATTTTTACATCGACAGCGCAAAGGCAAGCGGCGATGCTCCTGCACCCGATGATAAGGCGGATGAAGTTGCAGCCGAAGAGGATTATGATTTTCAGGAGCCCGTTGCAGTTGAAAATACCGCCGATATCTCATGGATAGACACATCTAAGCCTATGGTGGCTATCGCATTTGATGACGGCGCAAGTGCAGTAGGACTCAACGATCCTGCATACCGGATAATCAATGCCATGTCCGACAATGGCTTCCATGCGACATTTTTCTATGTTTCCGACTGGATAAAGACCGAGGCACAGGTAAAATATGCTTATGAAAAGGGCATGGAGATCGCAAACCACACAAAGACACATCCTTATCTTTCAAAGCTCAGCCCGACAGAGATCAGGAGCGAGTTTGACACTGCTCACGAAAGGCTCAGGTCGATAATAGGTGCAGAGCCCTCAAAGCTCATGCGTCTGCCGTTCCTTGACTGCAGCCAGACCGTTTCGGCAACGCTCAATGATGTGGCTCTGATTTCCTGCTCTGTTGATACGCAAGACTGGAACAATGCGACTAAGGATGATATCGTAAACAAGATCATGACCGCTAAGGACAACGGCACTCTTGAAAATGCGATCGTTCTCTGCCACGAGAATTACGCTACCACTGCCGAGGCTATGGAGGAGATACTTCCTCAGCTGAAGGAAGAGGGCTGGCAGGTCGTTACCGTTTCCGAGCTCTTTGCGGCAAACGGCAAGGAGCTTATGGGCGGCACAGTATACAATAAGCTGCAGTGATTTTATGATACATAGCCTCAGCCATAGTATTTCTGATACATCTGTCAGAAATACTATGGCTGAGTAATATCAGGCAAAATGCCTGCATATGATAATAAAGATCTCACGGAGCCGGAAAAATGAAAACTAAACCAAAGAAAAAAATCCTGATCATTATCCTGAGTGTAATTGCTTTGCTGATTATAGCTATGCTCTGCTTTTTTCAGTTCACAGGTACAGGCTATATTATGAGCATCCCCTGCAGAGCGGGATTTCAGGAGATAGAACCAAATGTATATATGAACAAGGATAATTCAATGACACCGGAAGAGGTCCGTGCCGTGACTGCACAGGCTAAAGAGCGTGTCACTGCTTTTTACGGTGAGATGCGCTCTCTTGACCGGACCATGATCATCATCTGCGATAATGAACAGATAACAGACAAAATAGGTGAAAAGGATACTAAAACTTTTATTATCCCTTTTAAAAAGAACTATATTTGTTTATCGAATGAGTATTTCAATGTTGATGTTGTAGCACATGAATTTACTCATGCAGAGCTGCATATATATATTTCCGATGAAGCATATCACAGGGTGCCTGTGTGGTTTGATGAAGGTGTTGCCACACAGAATGATTACCGTGAAAAATACAGCTATGAGAACTGGGTCAAAAAGACAGACAACGGGAAAAATGTGACAGCGCTTGAGGATATGGATTCAGGCTCTGAGTTTCAATGCCGTGATGAGACAGAAAGGCAGTTTCACTATATCTGCGCAAAGCATGAGGTCAGGAGATGGCTTGAAAAGCGCTCGGTGAAGGATCTGCTCGCTCTTGTAGAGGCTGTGAATGAAGGCGGGGATTTTTACCAGTTATATAAATCCTGGCCTGAAAGCTCTGATGCATCCGAGTGAGCGGAAATAAGATGCCCCGATGTGTTTTATCACTAAAACACATCGGGGCATTCTGTATGGCTATCTGTCCGGTGCCGTGTGCAGGCCGTATTCAGTTTTGTTTGAGCCTTTTTTCCACATCGGCAAGTATTTCGGAGGGGA
>CAMHMM010000329.1 GCA_946186215.1 uncultured Ruminococcus sp.
GCAATATAGCCCGGACCTGCGCAGTCACCGGCGCGGCGCTCCATCTGGTAAAACCCCTAGGCTTTGAGATAGACGATAAAAAGCTCAAACGGGCAGGCCTTGACTACTGGGACAAGCTGGATATCACATACTATGACTGCCTTGATGATTTTCTGGCAAAATGCGACGGAAAAATGTTCCTTTTCACTACAAAGGGACGGAATATCCACAGCGACGCAGATTATCCCGACAACTCATATATAATATTCGGCAGAGAGGATGCAGGACTTCCCGAGGAGCTTTTAAAGGAGCACCCTCACGACTGCGTGAGGATCCCCATGCGCAGGACTCTGCGGAGCCTCAACCTTTCAAATTCCGTTGCCATAGCAGCATATGAGGTGCTGCGGCAGTGGGGATATCCCGAGCTTGAAACAAAAGGAGAGCTCCACAGGCTTTCATGGGATGAACCATAAGACCATAGAACGCCCTGCAGCTCAATGAGATAAACCGAAATACATTCACAAAGGAGATAACCAACATGATAAAGATAATCGCCGATTCGGCCTGCGACATTTCCAAAGAGGATGAAAAGAAATACGGGATAGACATAATCTGCTTCCCGATAAATGTCGGCGAAAGGAGCCTCTACGACAGAGAGATCTCCGAGCCTGAATTTTACGACCTGATAGACAGCTGTGAATCCATGCCCTCACACTCGCAGATAACCGAACTGCAGTTTGAGGAGATATTCTCCGGCTATGCCGCACAGGGCTATTCAGATATAATCTATGTGGCTATCAATTCCTATGGTTCCGCTACATTTTCCAATGCTCAGCGTGCAGCAGCAGAGGTAATGTCTCAGAAGGAAGGCTTTAATATCTATGTAGTGGATTCCCTCTCATATTCGGCAGGCATCGGCTACCCCGTTATCCGCGCTGCACAGGATATCCAGAACGGAAAGAGCGCAAAGGAAATAGTGGACGAGCTCAATTCTATCTACCCGAAGGTAGAGATATATCTTGGATGCTACACACTCAGATATGTTAAAAAATCCGGAAGAGTTACCGCAGCAGCTGCATTTGCAGGCGAGCTTCTGGGCTTCAGGCCTGTTATCCTCCTTGCGGGAGACACAACAAAGACATCGGCAAAGGTAAGAGGCGATGCCAATGTGGTAAACAAGATCGTCGATATCACTGCCGACAGGATCGAAAAGGGCGCTGATTACGCTGTTATCGGCGGAAGAGACCTGAAATACCGCGATGACCTTGCAAAAGCTCTCACCAATAAGCTGGGCTATCCTCCCGTTCCGTATGAGTTCAGAGTCGGCGGTGTTATATCATCCAATGCAGGCCCCGATGTAACAGCAGTTGTGATCATGAAAACAAAGTGAACGCATACAAGGATTGTCTGACATAAAGCACTGAATTGATAATTCCGCTGAATTCGGCGGTAAAACTGCAGAAAAATGCGCTTTCTTATACACGAAACGAGGCATAACATGGATATTCTTATTACAGGCGGCACCACATTTATCAGCAGATATACAGCAGAGTATTTTGCAGGCAGAGGCAATGCCGTCACCGTAATAAACAGAGGCACAAAAAAGCAGCCCGAGGGCGTTACACATATATGCTGTGACAGGGAACAGCTTGGAGACACTCTCAAAGGCAGGCACTTTGACCTGATAATAGACACCGCCTACACAAAAGCTCAGGTGCAGGCACTGGTCGAGTCAGGTGTCAGCTTTGATGATTATGTTTTCATAAGCTCCAGCGCGGTATATCCTGAAACCGGCACACAGCCCTTTACAGAGGAGCAGGAGTGCAGATACAACACCGTCTGGAAGGATTATGGCATGAACAAGATCGAAGCCGAGCAATACCTTACCGAAAATGTACCCTCGGCGTATATCCTCCGCCCGCCTTATTTCTATGGCAAATATGAAAATCTGTACCGCGAGCTGTTCGCATTTGACTGCGCCGCACAGGACAGGCCTTTCTGTCTTCCGCCAAGAGGAGATATAAAGCTCCAGTTTTTCAGTGTTGACGATCTTTGCAGATTTATAGTGATACTTCTGGAAAAACACCCCGAGGAACATATTTTCAATGTGGGTGATCCGCAGACAGTGACTATACGCGAATGGATCGAGCTGTGCTACAAGACAGTCGGAAAAAAGGCCGAATTCATCAGCGCAGGAAAGGAATTTCCCCAGAGAGCATATTTCTGCTTCTATGACTACGAATATGTGCTGGATGTGAGCAGGCAGCAAAAGCTCATGCCCGACATGATCTCTCTGGAGCAGGGACTCAGAGAAGAATATGAGTGGTATATAAGCGATCCTGATGCACAGGTGATCCGCAAGCCATATACAGAATACATAGACAGCAACATTGCGGTGAAGTGATCGTTTCAGCCTGACCGATACATCCGCATCATAACCGTACTTTGCCGCTCAGATCCCATATATTGAAGGATTCGGGCGGCATTGCCGCACTCAGATATCAACGAATAACAGCAGATAAAAACGCACACGAATATGCTTTTTAGTTGTATGAACACATCAGAAAGGATAAGAAAATGCTGCACTATTATTTCGGCAACGGCAAGGGCAAGACATCGGCGGCTGTGGGCGCGTGCGTGCGTGCTCTGGGCAGCGGTATGAAGTGCGCCTTTGTGCAGTTCCATAAAAACGGCAGCAGCGGTGAGATAACTGCGCTGAAAAAACTCGGTGCTGATGTATCTTTTCCTTCTCATGTGCGGTTCATGCGTGATATGGATGAAGCTCAGACTGCTGAGCTCAGAAAAGAACACAATGCGCTCCTTGAAGCGGTCCTGAACAATAAGTATGATCTTATCGTGCTCGATGAACTGGGCGATGCCATACGCTTCGGAACAGTTGATACAGCGCTGACGGAACGGCTCAG
>CAMHMM010000330.1 GCA_946186215.1 uncultured Ruminococcus sp.
AGCACCATAGATATACTGTACATATGCAGGGATTATTCCGGCGAATTCCGTATGCAGGAGGAAGAGGTAACGGAGCTTGCGTTTTTCGATATTGACGATCTTCCGCCCCTTTCCCCGCCGATAATATTGCCTGTGAAAAAATATATCGAGAGCAGGCATAAAACAGATATGTGAGTGCGTTTTCGGCTTTGTCTGACCAAGCCACAGAAGGCTTATTAGTAACAGCGGCGTTGCGCCGCAGAAATGAATCTGACAAAACATTTACAGAGATAATAGTTACCGAGCTGCTGATGAAAGTTTATCAGTAAACAGGCGGACGGGTAACAGCGGCGTTTCGCCGCAGATGCTGCAAAGAAAGGTAAGAGATTATGTTATTGCTGGATGAACTGAGACTGGAGCTTGAAGGCTACCGTAAGGATATGAAGGAGCTTTACCGTATCCTTAACATAGACAAGCTCAAGGATGAGATCGCGGAGCTCAATGAACAGTCCGCACAGAACGGCTTCTGGGATGATCTTGAAAACTCCCAGAAGGTAATGCAGAATATCAAGAAAAACGAGGCGTGCATCGCCAACTATAAAAAGCTCAACGATCTGCTGGAGGATACCATCACCATGATCGAGCTCACCGTTGAGGAGGGCAATGAGGAGGATGAATCCACCATTGCCGAGCTGCGCAGTGAGGCGGATAAATTCAAGACCGCACTGGAGACTACCAAGCTCACTACACTTCTCACCGGCGAATATGACAGCAAGAACGCCATTATCACATTCCACCCAGGTGCAGGCGGAACAGAGGCTCAGGACTGGGCTCAGATGCTCTTCCGTATGTACAACCGCTGGGCTGAAAGACATGATTACAAGGTGACAACTCTTGACTACCTCGACGGCGATGAGGCAGGTATCAAATCCGCTTCCATACTTGTTGAGGGAGAGAATGCCTACGGCTTCCTGAAGAGCGAAACAGGCGTTCACAGACTGGTGCGCATTTCGCCCTTTGATTCATCAGGACGCAGACAGACATCCTTTGCATCCCTCGAGGTAATGCCCGAAATGGGTGAGGCAGACCTTAATATCGAGATCCGCCCCGAGGATCTGGAGATCGACTTCTACCGCGCTTCTGGTGCGGGCGGACAGAAGGTCAACAAGACCTCCTCTGCGGTAAGACTTACCCATAAGCCCACGGGCATCGTTGTTTCCTGCCAGACACAGCGCAGCCAGTACCAGAACAAGGATTACGCCATGAAGATGCTGGTATCAAAGCTTGCTGAGATCAAGGAAAGGGAGCATCTTGAAAAGATCGAGGATATCAAGGGTGTCAAGAAGGAGATCGCATGGGGCGCACAGATACGCTCATATGTTTTCATGCCCTATACCCTTGCAAAGGATCACCGCACCAATTATGAGAACGGCAATATAAATGCAGTTATGGACGGCGATATAGACGGCTTTATCAATGCCTATCTCACAGCCCTTTCTCACGGAGAGTTAGAATAATAGATGGTTTTTTCACAGCTTGCATTTTTATTCTATTTTCTCCCCGCGGTAATGATAATTTACTTCGGGATAAGGGATATAAATATCGGCAAAGTCAAAATAAAAGCCCTTACCGTGAGAAATACTCTGATATTTCTCACGGGGCTTATCTTTTACGGGTGGGGCGAGCCTTTTTACTGGATAATAATGATAATATCCACGCTCATCGATTACACTGCGGGACGGTTCATGGATAAATACGATGAAAAGCCTGCTGTGCGGCGGGCGTGTCTTATCGTTTCGGTATGCATGAATGTGGGACTGCTTGCGGTGTTCAAGTATTCCGATTTTATCATAGATTCGGTGAATGCTGTTTTCGCCTCGGATATCACAAATCCAGTGCTGCTAGTGAACAAGGCACTCAATAAGGTGCTGCCGCTGGCGCTTGATGAAAAGCGTGTGCATCTTCCGATAGGAATATCGTTTTTCACCTTCCAGTCCATGTCTTACACCATCGACCTTTATATGCGAAAGATAAAGGTGCAGAAAAATCCCCTTACCTTTGCGGCATATGTAACGCTGTTCCCCCAGATCGTAGCGGGACCGATCGTCCGCTATTCCGAGGTGGAAAGAGAACTCGGCGAGCGCAGTGTCACCGTTGACAAGGTGTATGACGGCGTGGGGCTGTTCATAAAGGGGCTTTCAAAAAAAGTCCTGCTTGCAAACAATATCGGCGCTGTGTGGGATGAGGTAAAGGCGGCGGATGTTTCCACAATGCCCGCACTTACCGCATGGATCGGCATAATCGCATTTACCCTGCAGATCTATTTTGATTTTTCGGGCTACTCTGATATGGCAGTGGGCATAGGCAAGATGATGGGCTTTGAATTCCCGAAAAACTTTGACCATCCCTATATATCAAAGAGCGTTTCGGAATTCTGGCGGCGCTGGCATATCACCCTCGGAAGCTGGTTCCGCTCCTATGTCTACATCCCTCTGGGGGGCAACCGCAAGGGCACCGCGCGGACACTGATAAATCTTGCCATCGTGTGGGCGCTCACGGGACTGTGGCACGGTGCGAGCTGGAATTTCGTGCTGTGGGGACTGTATTTCGGCCTGCTGATAATCATAGAGCGCATTGGCTTCGGCAAGGTGCTTGAAAAGCTGCCGAAGGCAGTCGGTATGATATATACCATGCTTGCGGTGATAATAGGCTGGGTGCTGTTCGATACGGATTCACTTCCCCAAGCATTCGGGATGCTCACGGCAATGTTCACCCGCCCCGCCTTTGACAGCACATCGCTGTATCTGCTTTCTTCCAACGCGTTTATAATCGCTGTGGGGATAATCGCTTCCACGGGAGCGGTACACGGGCTTAAAAAATATCTCCCCAAGTCGGAGAATGTGCGTATAGCGCT
>CAMHMM010000331.1 GCA_946186215.1 uncultured Ruminococcus sp.
GGTGATAACCGATGCAAAAATATCTGTAGGCCGCTGTCTGTACCGCGACAAGACCACATATAAAAAGCTTGCGGCGTATCTCATCGCGGATGATAAGCATGAGCCTCACAGCAAGGGCGGCAGGGCGTTTACAGGCTCGCTCAATCTCACAAAGCCCGAAGTGGAGCGCCGCGAAATAAAGGCACGCACCTGGGCACTGATTCCCAGAGCGCCGCGCGGCTACCGCGTGGAAAGCTGTGTCAACACAAAGGATATCTACGGCGCACCGTATCAGTATTACATACTTGTGCCCGAGGATGATCCGCTGCGCGAGGATGCGGGGGATGATTCATAGCTCCCGAAGGGGTGTATATCCCCCCTATGCATTATGAAGAAAAAACGGACATTCGTTAGACCAACGGATGGCCTCTATACACAAAAAAGTTTAGAAATTCCGAATTGGAAGGCGGTGTGATATGACACAGGCAGAAGTAAAGGCGCAGCTCTACGCAGCAACTGCCGCATACCGCAAGTACAGGCTTGCGGCGGATATCGAGCAGAGCTACTATGCGCAGCTCACCGGCACGGGTATAAGATATGACCGCAACTGCATAAGCAGCGGTGACGGCGAAAATAATCATGTGGAAAGCACGCTGATACAGCTCATCACATACGGCGAGAAAAAGGACGAGGCGCGGCGCGAGTGGATGACCGCACGGGTGCGGCTGCATGAACTGGTCGAGCGCATAACCGATGATCAGCAAAAGCAGGTCATCATATACCGCTTCCTCAATGATGATCGCTTTCCCGAGATCGCGCGGAAGATGAATACATCCGAGCGGCAGATATACAGGATATATAAATCGGCAGTAAAATATTTGTGCAGGATTCTGTAAAGATGTCATTGAATGTCAGTAATTTCATGTGATATCATTATAATAACAAGAGTGTGTACGGCGGCGGGAGGTGTGAATGTGGGAAGACCTGCAAAGCCGATAGATCTTGCGGACGGCAGGCGCACGAATGAAGTTAAGCGCAGGCGCAAGGCCGCAGAGGAAAAGCTCAAAGGGCAGAAGCCGCCCGATCTGAGAAAGATACAGGAGGGGCTTTCGAGGCAACAGAAGGCGATCGCTGCGGATATCGTCAGGAGCATGGAAGATCAGCAGCTGCTCTGCTCTCTCGACACGACCGTCATAAAGCTTGCGGCGTTTGCCATTGACGGGATCCGCGCGTGTATCAAGGAGCAAAACGACACTGCTAAGGCGATAGCAGACGGCGACATTCCGCCGGAAAGCGAATGCATGAATGATCCCAATTTCAGGCAGAAGCTGAAAAAATACGAAGAGACCTTTGACCGCGCCTGCAAGGAGCTGGGACTTTCCCCGCAGGCCAGAGCGAAGATCGCCATTGCCGGCACGACCGGAAAGGACGACAGTCTGGCAATGATAAAAGAGATCATCGGCGGCGACACTGCTCAGGGGTAAGATATGACTGATGAATACAGGCGGCAGAAGACCGCAGAATTCAGAAGCTATATGAAAGCCCGCATGGAAGAATACAGGCGTGAAAAGACACTGGAGCTGTACTGCTATCTGAAAACGCTTGAATTCCGCCCGCAAAGCCGCTTGTAGAGCGGGTTTAAAAAATCGTTTGTGGCATTGAACAACGGAAACTGTGAGTATATGCGGGAGCGGCGATATAATCACAATCACGATGAACGGGGCAGATTTGCGAGCGGCTCGGGAACAGCTTCAAAAAAGGAACGCGGCATTATTGATTCGAGGAATATGGCTAACGGCGGACGAAGGTCTCGCAGTTATATTCTCACTGATGATGACATAAAACAGGTGAAAGCAGAGGCCGAAGCAATAGGAGTACCGGTAGATATCCTTGATTTCAATACAGGCACACAAACGGGATTTGCGGACTTGAAAGGCAGAATAAATATCAAGGGAGATATATTTCCGGACGATACATCAAGAGACAACAGAGATCAGATGTCTGTGCGGGCGGTATTGGCACATGAGTATTACGGCCACTATATGGCACATCCGTCACCTTACAAGGTGGGAGATTGGCGGGATGAATTTTATGCAAGCTATAATGCTGCTGTTAATGCGCCTAATCTTACAGGTGAGGACAGAGCGAGACTTATGATAGATGCCTATGACAGAGCTAAAGCAGCCGGAATAACGAAAGATTACGATGAAACTGCAAGGAGGCTTATTTATGGCAATTGATTTCAAGGAATATACCAAAAAGGATATAGAGGCAATCGAAAAAAAGATGGAAACCCCGGAATCCGTTGTTTTATGTCCGAGATGTGGTAAGCCTCTTACATACTACTCGGCTGATAACTCATGTGCTGTAGAATGCCCTACGACCGGATGTATACACGGAAGTGTGCGCGGGATATGACAGGCGCATGGACGGCTAATGAAGCTGTTCAGGCCGGGAAAGAAGTGATCATATGAGTAAATATCAGAAAATAAGTGATTATGATATATCCTGTTTGAAATATCATTTTTCAAAAAAGCCTGTGGAAGGCAAGGAAAGAATTCTCGCTTATCTCAAAAGCAGGCGTTTTGTTGATTACGCCTCCACCAAAAGAATAACCGATGCTGTTTCGGGAACGGTTTGTGATGATATCTGCGATACAGGCTATACAGACGGGATATTTTCATGGACTTCTGCGGATATTTATTATTTTGAAAAATACGATCTTATACTTAGCGATGATTTTATAAATCATTTGCCATCATAGAGGAATGATAATATGATCAAAGTGATCGATGAAAAGCAGACCGGTCGGTATCGTTTGCTTATCCTCAGCGATAATTTCATGCTGAAAAATCAGGGGCAGGCAATTTTGATAAACGGTAAAAGGTTCAATGCTTTTTC
>CAMHMM010000332.1 GCA_946186215.1 uncultured Ruminococcus sp.
TATATGTAAAAAAAATAAAATAAAACTATTACAAGATAAAAAAATACTTGATTTTCAGACGGAATTATGATAGAATAGTTTTATGTAGGCTGTAATCTGCCGGATTATGTCCTGATAGCTGCGGCAGAACACACCTTATTATGATAAGAGAAAGCAGGGTTGTTATTATGAGCAATAAGGTAACAATTATCGGTGCCGGCAGCGTCGGTTCAACTATCGCTTATACGATGGTAGTAAACAGTATCGCTTCCGAGATCGTTCTCATTGATATCAACGAGAATAAAGCGATCGGCGAAGCAATGGATATACGCCAGGGCGTGCCCTTCTGTTCCCCTTGCTCCGTTTATTCCGGAAGCTATGAGGATGCAAAGGACTCCAATGTGGTCATCCTCACCTCAGGCGTGGCAAGAAAGGCAGGCCAGTCCAGACTGGAGCTGGCACAGATCAATGTAGACATAACAAAGACAATTATCCCGGAGATCACAAAGTACGCTCCGGATGCGATCTACATAATCGTTTCAAATCCGATAGATATACTCACATATCAGTTCCACAAGTTCTCAGGACTTCCCTCTAACCATATAATCGGCTCCGGCACGACTCTTGACACTTCAAGACTCAGAACAGGCCTTTCTGATGCCTTTGCCATCAGCCAGCAGAATGTCCATGCGTATGTTCTCGGTGAGCACGGCGACAGCTCCTTCGTTCCCTGGTCACTTGCAAATATCGCAAGTATGCCCATCAAGGAATACATCAGTTCTCTCCCTGCAGAGATCAGACCCGAGCTGGACTATGCAGCACTTGAAGAGTACATGAAGAAGTCCGGCGGAAAGATCATCGCAAACAAGGGCGCTACCTTCTATGCGATCGCAATTTCCGTATGTCATATCTGCAAGTGCCTGTTCAGCGGCGTAGACACCACTCTTACCGTCTCCACCATGATGAACGGCGAATACGGCATCGACGATGTATGTCTCTCTGTTCTCACCATCGTCGGCAGGGACGGCGTAGAGTGCAAGCTCAATGTTCCTCTCACCGATGAAGAGGTAGAAAAGCTCCGTCACAGCGCTGAATGCCTCAAGAGCGTTATCAGGGAGATCAAGTTCTGATAAACAGACAGAAGATCAGGAAAGGTAGATCGGTTTAGAAATGGATTATCGTATTGAACATGATTCCATGGGCGAGGTAAAGGTGCCCGCGGACAAGTACTGGGCAGCCCAGACAGAGCGCAGCCATGAGAATTTTCTCATCGGTGTCGGCATCGAGACCATGCCCCGTGAGATCACAAAGGCTTTCGGCTATCTTAAAAAGGCCGCAGCCATCGCAAATCATGAGCTTCGCCCCGAAAAGATGACAGACACCAAGCTCGCAGCTATATCCAAGGCCTGCGACGAGGTGATAAGCGGCTCTCTCAATGATCATTTTCCCCTTGTTGTATGGCAGACAGGAAGCGGCACTCAGTCCAACATGAACGCCAATGAGGTCATCGCAAACAGAGGAAACGAGATCGCAGGCGAGAAGCTTCTTCACCCCAATGATGACATAAACATGAGCCAGTCCTCCAATGACACATTCCCCACGGCTATGCACATCTCCGCCGTGATTGCCATTGAGGATAAGGTCATCCCCGCAATCGACGAGCTTATCGCAACCTTCAAGCGTCTTGAAGCTGAGAATGAGGGCATCGTCAAGAGCGGAAGAACCCACCTTCAGGATGCAACTCCCATCGCCTTCTCTCAGGAGATAAGCGGCTGGAGATCCTCCCTCGAAAAGGATAAGAAGCTTCTGGAGATCGCGCTCCCCGAGCTCAAGGAGCTGGCTCTGGGTGGCACTGCGGTCGGCACAGGCCTCAACACTCCCAAGGGCTTCGATGTTAAGGTAGCACAGGCTGTTTCCGAGCTTACCGGCAAGGATTTCGTAACAGCCCCCAATAAATTCCACGCCCTCACAAGCAAGGATGAAATAGTGTTCGCCCACGGCGCACTCAAGGCACTTGCTGCTGATATGATGAAGATCGCAAACGATGTAAGATGGCTCGCAAGCGGTCCGAGAGACGGCCTCGGTGAGATAACCATCCCCGAAAACGAGCCCGGTTCATCTATCATGCCCGGCAAGGTAAACCCCACACAGTGCGAACAGGTTACTATGGTAGCAGTTCAGGTAATGGGCAACGATGTTGCTGTAGGAATGGCTGCATCCCAGGGCAATTTTGAACTCAATGTGTTCATGCCCGTATGCGCTTACAACTTCCTTCAGTCTGCAAGGCTCCTTGCAGAATCCATAACCTCGTTCAACAAGAACTGCGCAGTCGGCATCAAGGCAAACCGTGAGAAAATGCATCACAACCTTCATAACTCTCTTATGCTGGTAACGGCTCTCAACCCCTATATCGGATATGAGAATGCCGCTAAGACCGCTAAGAAAGCTTATAAGGACAACATTTCTCTCAAGGAAGCGTGCGTTGAGCTGGGATTCCTCACAGCTGAAAAGTTTGATGAGGTATTTCATCCCGAACAGATGATCTGAGGATCGTCGGCACTGAGGGCTTGTCCGCAGGCGTGAACGCCGCGGCATGATACCCCCATAGGAAAAATGCGGTCGTTTCTCTGTCCCCGGCGGACAGGGAAACGATATCGCTGATATTAAAAGGAGTTGAGCTGATGGTATACAGTTACTTTCCGGGCTGTACCCTCAAAAGCAAGGCTGTCGAGCTTGACAGATTTGCAAGAGCATCCGCCTCTGCTCTCGGCTTTGAGCTCGAGGAGATAGAGAACTGGCAGTGCTGCGGCGGCGTATACCCGATGGGAAAGGACGAGATCGCAACAAAGCTTGCATCTGTCCGCGCTCTTGCTGATGCAAAGGCACACGG
>CAMHMM010000333.1 GCA_946186215.1 uncultured Ruminococcus sp.
GTCATGACTTCCTTTGTCTGTGTCCCTTCCATTCCGAGCGCTCACCCTCGTGCCATATATACACGGGCGACCAGCATTTCTACTGTTACGGCTGCAATTCGGGCGGCGATGTGATAACATTTATAATGCAGATAGAAAGTCTGGGCTATGTGGAGGCTGTCCGTTTTCTCTGCCAGCGTGCGGGGATGACCATGCCCGACGATTTTTCAAAAAGCCCGGAATATGAGCTTAAACTGCGGATACTTTCGGCAAACCGCAGTGCGGCGAAATTTTTCAATAATACCCTTATGAAGGGGCGCGACGGAGAAAAGGGCAGGCTCTATTTCAGGGACAGGCAGCTTTCCGTCAATACGATAACAAAATACGGTCTGGGCTATGCGCCCGACCGATGGAACGCTCTTACGGAGCATCTGTTCTCAGAGGGCTATAAGGATGAGGAGCTGATCGCCGCAAACCTTTCAAGGCGGTCAAACAACGGCTCTTTGTATGATTTTTTCAGGGACAGGGTGATGTTTCCCATAATCGACCTGCGCGGCAATGTGATAGCATTCGGCGGCAGGGTGATAGACGGTGAGGGGCCGAAATACCTGAATTCACCCGATACTCCCGTTTTCAAAAAAAGCAGGAACCTGTTTTCGCTCAACTTTGCAAAAAGATGCAAGGACAGACGGCTGATACTTGCCGAGGGGTATATGGATGTAATATCCATAAATCAGGCAGGGATAGAAAATGCGGTGGCTACTCTCGGAACAGCACTTACTGCGGATCAGACAAGGCTTATGGCACAGTATGCCGACGAGGTGATAATCTCCTACGACAGCGATGAAGCTGGTCAGAAAGCGGCAATGCGTGCGGTAAACCTTTTCAGTGAAACGAATATTTCCGCAAAGGTGCTCAAAATGGAGGGTGCAAAGGACCCGGATGAATATATCAAGAAATTCGGGGTGATCAAATTCAGGCATCTGCTGGATAATTCCGACGGTGCGGTGAATTTTGAGCTTGCACGGTGCGCTCAGGGACTTGATCTTGATACGGATACCGGAAAGATCGATTATCTGAAAAAATGCGCAAAGGTCATCGCAGGGATAAACTCTCCTATCGAGCGCAATTTCTACGCAATGAAGATCGCGGGAGAAATGAATATCTCAGCCGAAGCCATGAAGGAGCAGATAAACAGTATCAGCAATTCGGCAAAGCGAAAGGAAAAGCGGGACGAATGGGAAAAGGTGCGAAGCATCAACAGCCGTTCTGCCGATCCCGCACAGCGGAAGGATCCCGGCAGATACAAGGCGGAGCGCGGCATTATCGCCTGCATACACCGCCACCCGGATGATTTTCCGTTCATTTCCGCCAATCTCAGGGGAGAAGATCTTTCCTCTGAAAACAACCGCGCCATCTATGAAGCTGTGTGCGGTGTACTGCAGGACTCTCAGACGGACATCATGCTTGTTCAGTCGCAGCTCACCCCCGGGCAAATGGGGATATTTATGTCAATTATAGATGAATACCGACTGATCAATCTTGACCGTGAGGTAGCAAAGGAGCTTATCGCAAGGATCAAATCTCCCGCACAGGATGCTTCACAGCCCGATCTGCTGAGTATAGCGGCACGAAAAAAGAAAGGAAGATAGTTTTGTCAAACCCTATTGAGAATCTAATCGAAAAAGGACGCGCTTCCGGACAGCTTACCACCACCGAGATCAATGCGGCGCTGGAAAAGCTCGAAGAGGATGATGCCCTTAATACCCTGTATGAAACGATACAAGCCAACAATATCACCATTATTGATGACTTTGATCCCAATGCAGGCCTTGACGATCTCAGCGAGCCCATTCTTGACGAGGGGATGGAAACAGAGGCGACTGGCGGCGATGTTAATATCGATGACCCCGTCAAGATCTATCTCAAGGATATAGGCAAGGTGCCTCTCCTTTCTCCGGATGAGGAAAAGGATCTGGCAAGGATGATAAAATCCGGCGATCCGCGTGTTGCGAAGAAGGCGAAAAAGCGTCTTTCAGAGGCAAATCTGCGCCTTGTCGTATCTATCGCAAAGAGGTATGTGGGCAGAGGTATGCAGTTTCTGGATCTTATCCAGGAGGGTAATCTCGGCCTTATCAAGGCAGTGGAAAAATTCGATGCAGACAAGGGCTTCAAGTTTTCCACCTATGCTACATGGTGGATAAGACAGGCTATCACAAGAGCCATTGCAGACCAGGCAAGGACTATCAGAATACCCGTTCATATGGTGGAGACCATTACAAAGGTGAAAAAGGCTTCCACACAGCTGCTGCACCAGAATGGTCATGATCCCACGCCCGAGGAGATCGCAGAGGAACTGGATATCCCCGTTGACCGCGTCCGCGAGATAATGCGCATAGCGCAGGATCCCGTATCGCTCGAAACTCCTATCGGCGAGGAGGAGGACAGCCATCTGGGCGACTTTATCCCAGATGAGGATGCTCCCGCTCCTGCAGATGCGGCTTCCCTGCTGCTTCTCAAGGAAAAGCTGGGCGAGGTGCTCGGCACTCTTACAGAGAGAGAGGAAAAGGTGCTCAGACTGCGCTTCGGCCTTGAAGACGGCAGATCGAGAACTCTCGAAGAGGTGGGCAAGGAATTTGATGTTACAAGAGAGCGTATCAGACAGATAGAAGCAAAGGCGCTCAGAAAGCTCCGTCATCCTTCAAGAAGCAAAAAGGTCAAGGATTTTCTCGACTGATACTGCAAAGGAGGAGCAGCAGTGTGTCTTACTCTTGAATCAGATTATGCTGTGAGGATAGTCGGGTATCTATCCTGTGAAAATAAAAGGGCAGATGCGAAGACCATTTCGGAAAAGACCGGAGTCACACTGCGCTTTGCCCTTAAAA
>CAMHMM010000334.1 GCA_946186215.1 uncultured Ruminococcus sp.
GTGCGTGCGTTCTTGTACTCGGAATTGGGCTTGATAACGCCGCTGTTCACTCTGATAAAGCTCATCTTGCCCACGAAGGGATCGGCAACGGTCTTGAATACCACGCCGCTGAAGGGTGCGCTCTCGTCGCAGGGCACTTCAAGGATATCATCGCCCTTGTATGCGGTAGCCGCAGGGGTGTCTGCAGGTGAGGGGAAGAGCAGACCTATCTCCTTTAAGAGAACATCCACGCCGCCCAGAGTGATGTCGGATGTGCAGATAACGGGTGTGATCATACCGTTGTTCATGCCGTCGTGAAGAGCCTTTACCAGCTCGTCATGAGTAAATTCCTCACCCTCGAAGAACTTTTCCATAAGAGCCTCGTCGGTCTCTGCGACAGCCTCTGTGAACGCTGCAACAAGGCCGTCGATACGGTACTCGAACTTGTCGGATATTTCGGAGTCGGGCATGGGTATCTCGGTCGCATTGCCCTTTTCATCGTACTTGTAGCACTTCATCTCGATGAGGTTGATGTAGGAAACCACCTCACGGTTCTGTATAACGGGAACTACAACGGGGCACACCGTAGGGCCGAAAACGGTCTTGAGCTCGGTGAGCACATTGTAGAAATTAGCCTCGGGATCATCTACCTTTGTTACGATGAACATGGTAGCCTTGCCTACAGACTTTGCAGCCTTGTATGCCTTCCTTGTGCCGACCTTTACGCCGGACTTGCCGGAAACGGTGATCATTACCGTGTCAGAAGCATAAACAGCCTCGCGCATATCAGCCTCGAAATCGAAAAGGCCGGGAGCGTCAAGGATATTGAGCTTGTGTCCGCCGTACTCTACTGCTGCAAGGGCGGTGCTGAGTGACGCATTGCGCTTGATCTCCTCGGGATCGTAGTCGCAGACAGTTCCTATCCTGTCGGATGCACCTGCCTTGAAAATAAGTGCCTCGGCAAGTGTGGTCTTACCTGAACCGCTGTGACCTGCTACCGCAATGTTGCGTATGTCAGCTGCGCTGTATACTTTCATGTTAAACGCTCCTTTATTCTACGCAGTGCGCCTCAAACGGGCTTCACTGCTGCAAATTCTAATGTTTGATGGGTACTCCCTTTTTTGTAAACATTACTTTTCAATTATATAACATTTGTAAAATAAATGCAATAGCTGGGGCGAAAAATGTACAATACTATGCAAACCAAGCGGGGTTTATTAGCGATTTTAACCAATTGCGCAGCGTTTTCACCTTTATATAATACATATCCCGTATGCATTTTCCGCAGGGGACGGATGTCCCCTCAATTATCGTTGTGCATATCGACGATTTCACGATATATTTATTGACAAATCCTACAATTGATAGTATGATATCATTGTTATTGTAAATCAGAAAAACAGCGCCCGCACGGGCTATGAAAGGAAAAAGAGTATGAAAAGAAAAATTGCCGCAGCAGCTGCTGTCGTGATATTAGCCGCAGCATTCACAGGCTGCACATCAGTAAGCGAGCCCGCAGACACCGCAGCACCCGCCGCTGAAACACAGGAGACCGCAGCGCAGACCGAAGAGACCGCCGACACTGCCGCAGAGACCGAAGCAGAGGAAGCTCCCGCTGCCGATGCTGGCAATGCATCCTGCCCGCTTTTCTCGCTGACACTGCCCGAAGGTACATCCTTTGAAGCACGCTCCACCGACAACAGCATCGCCATCTACGACAAGGAATCCGTAGATGCAGGCTTTAACGGCTTCGTGTTTGAGGTAAGCGCATTTGAGTCTCCCTCGGATTATGCAGGCGGCATGAGCGTCAAGGCAGGCGAGATGACCATATCCTCCACAACCTATGACATCGCATGGAGCACTGCATCCGAGGCCACCTATGATGTAGACACCTATTCCGAAGAGGCTCCCAAGAACTTTACAAAGCTTCTCAACAGCAGGGAGGATATCATCGCATCCCTCACACCCGCAGACGGCGGCAACTTTGCCTACAAGGGCGGCACAAAGGGCGAGGATCTGTACGGCGACATCCTTGCAAAGCACATCACTGCGCTTGAAGAGTGCTGGGAGGTAAGCAAGCTCGAGGAAGAGAACATGAGCACCATGTATGTCCTTATCGCGCAGGATGAGGGTGATCCTCTCGAGCGCGTAGGCTACACATATTTTGACCTCAACGCCGACGGCATTGAGGAGCTTATCATCGGCGAGATCGCAGATGGTGACTACAAGGGCATCATCTACGACCTGTACACTATGCAGGACCGCAAGCCCGTCCATGTAGTATCCGGCTGGGACAGGAACCGTTACTTCGCCCTCGAAACAGGCTGGTTATGCAGGGAATACTCCGGCGGCGCTGCTCTGAGCGGTGTTTCCGTTTATGATATCGAACCCAACACCTCAAATCTCCTGCTCCAGTGCGCTGCCAAGTATGACGCATACACCAACGAGGAGCAGCCCTGGTTCATCTCCTACATCGATGATGCCGAGGATTCCGACACATGGGAGAATGTGGATGAAGAGACCTACACATCCCGCCTGACATCCTTCGGTGAATACCGCAGATTTGATTACACACCGATCAAGGAAGCCAAGTAAGCGGGCAGGCAGAGCCTGCACCCACCCGCGCTTTTATTTGAGCGGAACGCTCATTTGTAGCCCGGAACTCTCATTTTTGCATAGAGTAAGTTTAAGTATCTGCAAGGCCGACAGCTACCCGGCAGGCAGAGCCTGCACCCACCCGTATGCTTATTTGTGGGCAATCGTTCAATAGTGGCCCGGAACTTTAGTTTGCTACCACACCACCACCGCCCGAAGGCGGCGATCCCCCTCCCCTTTCAGGGCATAAGCGCACACTTAAGCAAAAAAGCGCAGACTAAGCAG
>CAMHMM010000335.1 GCA_946186215.1 uncultured Ruminococcus sp.
TATTGATTCGCCTGTCGGCAGATTTGTTTATTTTACCAACCCCGGTTCGGATGAGTACGGGTATGACGGCGAGATAGACTGGGAGCATTTCAACAATGACTGGCAGCGTACAAGCGTTTATTTCGATGCGGATGAACGGGACACCACTGAGGGCGGACGGTGTCTTGAAAGGCTTGAAAGGCTCGTAGCCGACAAGGAGCGTACAGATTACAGGGTAAAAAAGGCCGCAGCAGACTATTTCCTGCTAAAGTCCGAGCTGCTCTGCGGAAAGCATCCGACGGATGAGGAACTGATAGCAACGATGAAGATCCAGTGGATAGGTCTGTACAGAAACGGTGACTCGGTTTTTGATATAGATACAAACGCTCTTGATGTAAATGATATGATAGACATCATCTTCAAGGGCGACGGCAGTAAGGAAATAAAGTATTCGGTCGGCGAAAAGGAATACTACAAGGAGTTCTGTGAAAAAATATGACCGCAGCGCTCTGAGGTAAAATCCGTATATTCAAAAAAGCCACATCTGTGAAGTGTTGTTCTGCTTCACAGATGTGGTTTTATTTTTGACGGGCTGCAAGGCCGTCTCTTATGCCCTGCATAATGACATCCCTTGCGTGTTTAGCCTGTTCGTTAGTCAGGGGAGGGGTATCCCCGAGAGGATATTCCATGCCCAGATTTTCATATTTTACCTTGCCCATGTCGTGGTATTTGAGAACATCAAGAGCTTTGAGTGTGCGGATACCTGAGAGAAATTCCCCGAGTCTGTGCAGGTATTCATCGTTGTAGGTGATCCCCGGCACAGTCACATGACGCACCCAGATCTCCTTGCCGTTTTCTGAAAGATACTTTGCGAAGGCGAGGATATTTTTGTTGGACTGGCCTGTGAGTTTTTTGTGCTCATCGTCGTCGATGTGCTTTATATCGAGCATCACAAGGTCAGTGCATTTTATGAGCCTGTCAAACTTTGCCCTGTTTGCGCTATCTGACGGGTTAAAGGTTATACCCGAGGTATCAAGGCAGGTGTGTATCCCCCGCGCCTTTGCAGCTTCAAAGAGCTCGGTGAGAAAATCCATCTGCATAAGGGGCTCGCCGCCTGTGCAGGTGAGGCCGCCGCTGCAGAATTCCTTTACGCCCTCGTACATATCGAGTATCTCGTCTACCGTCATTTCAGTGCCTGCTCCGTTTTTCTCCGTGTGGAGATCCCATGTGTCGGGATTGTGGCAGTACAGGCAGCGCATGGGGCAGCCCTGGAAAAAGACGACGAACCGTATTCCCGGTCCGTCGACTGTTCCGAAGGATTCAGTTGAATGGATGTAACCCTTCATATGCCGCACTTACAGAGAAGCGTGGAAGGTTCTGGAGATAACATCATCCTGCTGCTCTTTTGTGAGCTTGATGAAGTTTACGGCATAGCCGGAAACTCTGATAGTGAGCTGAGGATAGTTCTCGGGATGAGCCTGAGCATCGAGAAGTGTTTCTCTGTTGAATACATTAACATTGAGGTGGTGGCCGCCCTTAACGGAATAACCGTCGAGAAGTCCCACGAGATTATCTATCTGCTGTGCATTTGCTGCCATTGCTATCTACTCCTTTTTTAGCTCGCGGTCATCGCTTTAGGAGGATTTGAAGCCCTGACTCCGGTCGTTCCCTGTGGTCGCGCTCCTCGTCAGGAAGCCCTTCTGCGCTATGCCGCTCGCATTATTCGGTTCAGGGATGACCGCACGGCCTTTAAACCGGCGTGCGGATATCCCGGAATTTTAAACCTTTATCTGTATCAGTCTCTGTCGTTGTCGCTTGTGTTGGGGATGTTGGAGCAAGCGGGGCAGAGTGCATCGATGTCAAGATCGCCTACGAACACGCCGGAATCCTTGCCGAGTGCATCAGGAATGATGGAGAAGGTATTGGAGATACCATCCTGTGCATTGCTGAACTGGAGCTTGGATACAGAAGAGAGGGATGCGGAAGCACCGTGAGTATCTCTGCCGTGCATGGGGTTAGCACCGGGAGCCAGAGGCACGCCCTTCTTTCTTCCGTCAGGTGTGGAACCGGTCTTCTTGCCGTATACGACATTGGAAGTGATGGTAAGGATAGAAGTTGTGGGGAAGCCGTTTCTGTAGCAGTGCTGCTGACGGATCTTGTCCATGAACTTGTTGAGGATCATCTGAGCGATCTCGTCAACTCTGTCATCATCGTTGCCGTACTTGGGGAAGTCGCCCTCGATCTCATAATCAACAGCAACATTCTTTGCTACGCCGACAACATTGCCCTTCTTGTCCTTGATTTCGATATCCTTGCGGATGGGCTTAACCTTAGCGTACTTGATAGCGGAAAGTGAGTCAGCCACAACGGAGATACCTGCGATACCTGTTGCGAAATATCTCTTGACCTCTCTGTCATGGAGAGCCATCTGGATAGACTCGTAGCAGTACTTGTCATGCATATAGTGGATGATGTCGAGTGTGTTTACATAGAGCTCTGCGAGCCAGCTCATCATGTCGTCGTACTTTTCCATAACATCGTCATAGGAAAGAACATCATCGGTGATAGGTCTGTACTTGGGAGCTACCTGTGCGCCGCTGATCTCATCCACACCGCCGTTTATAGCGTAGAGAAGGCACTTTGCGAGGTTTGCTCTTGCACCGAAGAACTGCATTTCCTTGCCGACTCTCATGGAGGATACGCAGCAAGCGATAGCGTAGTCATCGCCGTGAGTAACTCTCATAAGCTCGTCATTCTCATACTGAATGGAGGAGGTGTTGATGGAGATCTTAGCACAGTATCTCTTCCAGCCCTCAGGCAGTCTGGGAGACCAGAGAACTGTCAGATTGGGCTCGGGAGATGTGCCGAGGTTC
>CAMHMM010000336.1 GCA_946186215.1 uncultured Ruminococcus sp.
CACACTGGAAGTAAGAACGGCTCTTTTTCCGGAAATGCAGAGGGATGACCTTGACATGATACTGCGTGAGCTTGCAGAGAGCGGATATATCAAGGAAGAACACGCAGATGAAATGATAATGTTCTTTGACCTTACACGAAAGGCTGTCTTCAATAAACAGCAGCAAATATCAACAAACAGCAGCAAATATCAATAAATAACAACTCAATAATCCTGATACCGTTCCCTATGAACAGGGAGCGGTATTTTTATACCCGAAAGGAATGAACGCATGGAAAACAGATGGATAAATGAGGAATACGCGGCGATAGGTGCGGAGCTGATAGAGACCGAGCCGGAGCTTGCGTATATCAGGGACAGCGCGGCCAAGATCGTGTATCTTTCATCGGACAGCCGGAAAAAGGGCAAAGGCACGGTGATAAACGCACAGTGCGAAAAGATACAGGACAAATACAAGTGGGGCTTACCCTGCGATTTCACGATAACGGTATTCGAGCCGAATGTTGAAATGTTCACGCCGGAGCAGCTGAGGATCCTCATTTTTCACGAGCTTCTCCATGTGGGCATCACCGTGAACGAGGACGGCACGGAGGTCTACACCACAAAGCCGCATGATCTGGAAGATTTCAAGCTCATAATCGACAGATTCGGAACAGAATGGGACAGGGTGAAATGATAACCGGGATAATCGACATTGACGAGCTCATAGATGAACTTGAAACGCTGCAGGGGTGGTGTGAATGGGAGCATTGCTGTGAAAAATGGGTGCTCAGAGCGCAGCTTGAAACGATGGAAGATTACAAGGGAATACTTGAACACAGGGCTATAAGCGAGGGTATTAAATTATGAAATACAAAGCACTTGTGAGCTTTTTAGGCAAATTCTGTATGTCCGAGGGAGAGGTCAGGGAGATCGGGAACGAGGATGCACAGAAACTGCTTTTGATAGGATATATCGAGCCTTTCACGGAAAGCGAGGTGGACACGGATGGCAGAGACAACGACAATGACGGAGCAGGCAGTACAGACACCGCCGCCAACACTGGCAGAAACGGAAGGAAAAAAGCTGTCAGAGCTGACGATAAATGATGTAAAGACCGCGCTGAGGATAGACTACACGACCGATGACGGCCTGCTTCCGACACTGATGTCGGCGGCATATGCGTTTATACTGGACAGGACGGGACTGACGAAGGCAGAGGCAGACACATTCCCGCAGCTTTGCCATGCGTATTTCTGCATATGCAGCGATATGTATGATGTGCGTGAGGCCACGGTGCAGACGGACAAGCTCAATCCCACCGTGCGGACGATACTCAATCAGGTATCGGTGCCGGAGGTGCTGATATGCTGACAAAGGGCAGCGAAAAGGCGGTGATTGTATGACGATAGGCAGCATGAGGGACACGGTCACCTTTCAGGGCACCGAGGACAGGAAGACCTACACGGATATACTTTCCTGCAGGGCGTATATAAACGGCGTGAGCGGCTCGGAATGGTTTATCGCAAACGCGGGATATGATGCGGGGCTCACGGTGACGATAACGGCACGGTATCAGCCCGCACTTATGGCGATAAACCCCAACAAAACAAGAGTAATCGACCAGAACGGCAACAGATACGATCTCCTCTCCCCTGCTGATGACAAGCAGGGAAAGCACAAGGAGATCATATTCAGAGCGAGGAGGAAGGTATAATGAAACCGGAGCTTGCAGATCTTATCGAAATAGTGAGCTCATTCGGGATTCCGCTGCAGTGGCATTCATGGATACAGGTGCCCCGTAACGAGCTGCCCGAGGGCGAACACAGATTCGCTTCGTACTTCATTCCACAGATGCGCTTCGGCGGTGACGATCTGCGGACACAGTACTATGATTACACCGTCCGGATAAGCTTCTTCTACTTCGATTATTTCGACAGTACAGACATGATGTTTGAAGAAGCTTTTGAGGAAGCCTGCCGCGGCTATGTGGATTTTGTAAAGAACAGCGGCTATATTGACGGTCATAATGTGTATTTCTCGGAATACACTTTTGATTTTAAAAAAATCTATTTAGAATGAAAGGAAGTTTTAACATGAGCGTTTCCAAAAGTATGTATTTCGGTTCGGGTACCATCTACGAGCTGGAATGGAGCGATTCGATCTCACTGCCTACCACGACAGCTCAGGCAAAGACATTTGTCGAGACCTACTGCACGGCAAACAATCAGCTCGGATTCCTCAAAAACGGCTTCAAATTCACCGTAGATGCGACAAGCCTTGAAGATCAGTCTGATCTCGGTGAAATGAAGGTCTCGACAATGACCGAAGAAAAGGGCTCCATGGAGTTCGGCCTTTTCAACGCAAACGGCGAGACTATCGCAAGAAACTACCCCACTGCAAAGACAGCAAACAAGGTGACCACTATCGGCGGCCTTGCAAACGCAAACCAGAAGGATCACCTGATAATCTATGTTGCGGCAAACAAGAATGCGGACGGCGAGCAGACCGTATTTATCGGCATCGGCAGAAACAGCACCGGATTTTCTGTTGCGTGGGATCCCAAATCAGTACAGCCTTTCACCTGCAACTACTCCCTCATTCCTTTCAACACGGACGGCAACTTCTGCAGGCTCATCGATGTGGCTAACCTTCCCGCACTGCCTATCACAGCAAGCACGGTTTACAGCATAAGCTACGAGGTCAACGGCGGCGAATGGGCAGCAAGCTACACCGCACCCGACAGCTATGTTCACGGCGCCGGTGAGGATATCACCCTTCCCACATCCTCGAATATCAGCAAGACAAACGCTACATTCGGCGGTTGGTTTGAGGAGACCGATCTCGGCACGGCTGTGACCACCATAGATG
>CAMHMM010000337.1 GCA_946186215.1 uncultured Ruminococcus sp.
ATAGCATCCCGACCGCTACCTGCGTCGTTTCTGTAGAAAAGCTCGAAGGCGATAATTACGGCAAGGTGCGCCTTGTCACTGGCAACCGCGCGTATCTTGATACCATCGAGCGCCCTGAAGAAAACCTTGCTATGCTCACGCGGAAATTCGTTCCCAACAGCGAATATACAGAATACATCACACGCGACATGAATTTCGAGAATGCCTGCTATAATGCAGCTGTAAATAAAAAATGCATCCACGCATACGCTCATCCTGCAAGATTCGATGTGTGGTTCAATATGTCCTTCATACCCCTGTTCCCCGATGACGGCAATATCTGTTATTGCCTGTACATCATGGAGGTCAACTTTAAGCCGGATGCCAAGAGGATGTCAAACATATCCGCCGATATAGCGTCTTCTGTTCTGGAGACCTGTATCAAGCTGCGAAGCCCCGATGATTTCAAGGATACGATGTGGTCGATCTGCGGTGATATCCGCGATTTGTGCGACTCAGAGCACTGCTGCATCCTGCTGATAGACACGGAGAAAAAATCATGCTCCGTACTCTGCGAGGCTTTTTCAAAGGATACCAAGCTGCTCCCCATGGAAAAATATGTTGACGATGCCTTCTATGATATCGCATACTCATGGCTGGATACCATCGGCGGAAGCAACTGCATCATGGTAAGAAACGACCATGATATGGAGATCATAAAGGAACGCAATCCCGTCTGGCATGATTCCATCACCAGTGCGGGCGGTAAGACGATCGTTCTTTTCCCGCTCGAATTCAAGGGTGAGCTGCTGGGCTTTATCTGGGCGATAAATTTCAAAGCCGAGGATGCGGACAAGATAAAGGAAACACTGGAGCTCACAACATTTATCCTGGCTTCCGAGCTGTACAGCTACAGGCTGGTGGACAAGCTCCATATCCTCAGCTCGACCGATATGCTCACCGGTGTCATGAACCGCAATGAGATGAACAATTATGTGGATGCGCTGGTGAAGAAGGCTTCCGGAAAATCTGTGGGCATACTGTTTGCCGACCTCAACGGCCTGAAGGCTGTAAATGACGGCGAAGGCCATGTTGCAGGTGATACACTGTTAAAGAACGCCGCGAATGCCCTGCGGGATGTTTTTGCCGTTCATGAGATCTTCCGTGCGGGCGGCGATGAGTTTGTGGTCATCCTGACGGATGTCACCGAGGAGGAGCTTGCTGAGAAGGCCGCAAGGCTCAGAACGGTCACGGAGCAGTATCATAACCTCGTATTTGCCATCGGCATCGCATATGAGAGCGATGTCAGGAACATACGCGCAGCGCTGCACAACGCCGATGAGCGTATGTACGCAGACAAGAAGCGTTACTATGAGCAGCACCCCGAGAAAAAGCGCGGGGAGATAGACAAAAGAAGTATATGACCGCAGTGTATGTCCTTCCCGTCTCCGGCGGGGAGGACACTTTGATAATTAACACGGAAATGCCCGAAAAGGAGAAGCAACATGAGCGATACCGGATCCGAAATAATCCCGCGCCTGTATATGAAGCTGCTGCCCGTGCAGATATTGCTGGTAGTCATAGGCGCGTTCAATTCCATAATAGACAATATATTTGCGAGCAATTTTCTCGGCCCCGAGGCTATGGCGGCAACGGGACTGTTCTCGCCGGTGAATTTTTTTCTCAATGCCTTCAATGTGCTGATGTTCAGCGGCTCGCAGATCGTGTGCGGCAAATATCTCGGAAAGAATATGGCAAAACGCACATCCGGCGTGTTTACTATGGATATGATGATTATGGCGGCCGTATCAGTGCTCTTCATGCTGATATGTGAGCTTTTCTCCGGCACTGCGGCAGGAGCGCTCGGCGCTTCTGAAACGCTCAAGGCAGGCCTTGCACAGTATATCAGCGGCTTTGCCATAGGTCTCCCCGCATTTTGCCTCGGGGCGCAGCTCACGGCATTTCTGCAGCTTGAAAAGAAGGAAAAGATAACCTATATCGGCATCGTTTCGATGTTCACGGCAAACAGCTTCCTTAACTGGCTGTTTATCGCAAGGCTTGATATGGGCTTTTTCGGGCTGGGACTTTCCACTTCAATAGGCAATCTGATATTTTTCCTCATCGAATTTTCCTATTATATTTCGGGACGCTCGTCCATAAAGCTCAGTGTGAAGGATATTGTTATCGGCGACCTGCCCGAGGTGCTCAAAAACGGTCTTCCCGGTGCGCTCTCACAGTTCTGTCTCTTTCTGAGAGGAATAATATTGAATACGCTTATACAGTGCTTCGTCGGCAGCGACGGACTGGCTGCCATGTCATCCATACAGTCCTTCGGGGCAGTTTTCTGGGCGGTGCCTGCGGGAGTGCTTGCCGGCGTAACGATCCTCGGGAGCGTATACACAGGTGAGGAGGACAGGGCAAGCCTTGTGATCCTGATGAAGGCCTTCATGAAAAGGGGAGTGGGGCTTGTACTCCTCGTTTCGCTGATATATTCGGCGCTTTGCGTTCCGTTTACCAACATTTTCTTCCATGATCCGCAGGCAACGGTATATAAAATGACGGTGATCGGCTTCCTGCTTTTCCCGCTCTCAACGCCGCTGAGCGTAGTTACTCACGGCTTTGACAACTGTTACCAGTGTCTGCAGCATTACAATATCGTCCGTATAATAACCATATTTGACGGACTTGTGGCAATGGCGGGGATAGCGCTGATACTTGTTCCGCTGATGGGCATGAACGGTGTATGGGCGGCTCAGATACTAAACGGCGTGGTGCTGATCCTGATAATATTCATCTTCATCGTATACTGCAATAAGGGATTCCCCGCATCGTTTGAAAAGCTGCTGTGCATACCAGAGGAATTC
>CAMHMM010000338.1 GCA_946186215.1 uncultured Ruminococcus sp.
GAAACGCTTCTCAGAGAGCAGGAACAGGAGCATGAGCTTGGCTCTGCACGCAGTCTTGCCTACACCGATCCTCTCACGGGAGTAAAGAGCAAGCGCGCATATCTGGAAACGATGGAAAAACTGGACAAGAGCATCGCCGACGGCACCAACGCGGAATTCGGCCTGATAGTATTCGACCTCAACGGCCTGAAGATCGTAAATGATACGCACGGCCATGAGGAGGGCGACAAATACATAAAGGCGGGTTGCAAGCTGATATGCACACAGTTCTGCCACAGCCCGGTATACCGCATCGGCGGCGACGAATTCGCGGTACTTCTGGAAGGAACGGATTACGAGAACAGACAAACGCTGCTGAATGCATTTGACAGGCAGATAGAGGAAAATCAGCGGACAGGCGAAGTCGTTATCTCCACCGGCATCGACATATTCGAGCCCGGGCGGGACAAAAGCTTCTCCACAGTATTTGAACGCGCAGATAAAAAGATGTATGAGCGGAAAAGATTACTTAAATCAAAGAATGATGCAGCTCATACAAGCAAGAATTAAAACACAGTGATGCTCCTTTCAGGCCGGGTGCCTGAAAGGAACTTTTTTATCATCAATACAGAAGCCGTCATGTTATCAACAGTATATCAAATCTTTTTTCAAAAACACTTGTAATTGGCGGGGATATATGGTATAATAAACTATGTGTGTTGATTTGAACTTATATTTAAAAAAATGCTTAATAAATTTTCTTCCTGCCGCAGGCGGAGAGAATACACGAAACACACATGAAAAGAAATAAATAGCCATATACTGTGTTTTCCCGATGAAATGGAGCAATTATGTCCGGACTTATAGTAATTGACGGTACAGACGGAAGCGGAAAATCCACCCAGTTTGAAAGGCTGCTGAGCATCTACCCGAAAATGAAAGGGATCAGCTTTCCCGATTACAGCAGTCCTTCTGCTTCACTGGTAAAAATGTACCTTGCAGGCGAATTCTCAAAGGATCCTGCAGGCGTGAACGCCTACGCCGCATCGACCTTCTATGCCGCAGACAGGTATGCAAGCTATGTCAAGCACTGGAAGGACTTCTACCTTGGCGGAGGAACGGTGCTCGCAGGCAGATACACCACTTCCAATGCGATACATCAGATGGCAAAGCTTGAAAAGAGCGAATATGACAGCTTTCTTGAATGGCTTTACGATTTTGAATACAATAAGCTGGAACTCCCCCGCCCCGATCTTGTGATATTTCTTGATATCTCCCCCGAGCTTGCACAGAAAAGGCTTTCACACAGATACGAAGGCGATGAAAGCAAAAAGGATATCCATGAGGCGGACAGGGAATACCTCAGAAAATGCCGCGAAAGCGCTCTCTATTGCGCAAAAAAGGACGGCTGGACGGTTGTACCCGCCGAAGAGAACGGCATGGAGCTTACCGCAGATGAGATAACCGAAAGGCTTTGCAGGGCAATATCTCCCATACTCCGCACATAAATCAGGTGATCGATATGGATACCCGTAAAATAAATGCGATATACGATCTTGCGCGGACACTGATCGCAGAAGCAACACTGATCTTCGCACTTTCAAAGGAGAGAGTTACCGACAGGATGATCTCCTCAGGCGATGAGCTTATATCAAGCATCGGAAGCGGCATGAAGTTAGTGCTTATCATTGCGCTGGTCTGCCTGACGCTCCTGCTGATCAAAAGCATACTGTGGGCTGTTCTTCTCTTCACAGGAAAGGCCGACACCTATCTGGACTCAAAGATACTGCACATCACAACACTGCTCAGCAACAATACAAGCAGGCTCATCCAGATCATAATGGGGATAATGACCGGCGTATTCGGCGGCTTTGCTTTAAAGGCAGGTCTTGGATCAGGCCCCGAGATCGGTCTTTGCATCGCAGGCGGCATATTCGTCGCAGCCGGACTGGTATGCATGATATCGGGACTTATCTCACTCATAAGATCATCCAAGGAACTAAAGGTCGAAATTATACGATAAGGAGAATCGTTATGATATACATATTTCTTGCAGAAGGCTTTGAAGAAACAGAGGCCGTTACTCCCATAGATATGCTTCGCCGTGCAGGGCTCGATGTAGTTACGGTGGGCGTTACAGGGAAAACTGTGACAGGCTCCCACGGGATACCCTTTGTATGCGATATCACAATAGACAAGACCGTTACCGACGGCCTTGAAATGATCGTGCTCCCCGGCGGTATGCCCGGAACAAAAAATCTTGAAGCAGATAAGAGAGTTATAGAACTGCTCGGATACTGCAATGATAATGATATTCCTGTAGGCGCTATCTGTGCCGCACCCACAATCCCCGGCAAGCTCGGGATGCTGAAAGGCAGAAAGGCTGTCTGCTACCCCGGCATGGAAAACCTGCTCCTTGATGCACAGGTCTGCACCGTGCCCGCTGTAAGGGACGGAAATTTCATTACTTCCAGAGGTGCCGGAACGGCCCTCGATTTCTCCCTTGAGCTTATCAGAGCAATGAGCAGAGATGCCGACAAGATCGCAGAAAGTGTAGTATGGACGAGATAAAAAAACGCCTGAGACGCTACTGCCGGCAGATAAGGGACAATAACAGTGCAGGACATGACTGCCGCGCGGTAACACAAGCTCTTGTGAATTCCCGTGCATTTCGGGAGGCATCGGTGATACTCACCTATGTTTCGATCAATTCGGAGACCGATACGAGAGAGCTCATAAATACGGCTATGGAACTGAAGAAAACGGTCGCCGTTCCCTTGTGCGTCCCGAAAACACACAAAATGGATTTTTATGTCATAGGCTCTCTTAATGAGCTCAGAACAGGCTCCTATGGG
>CAMHMM010000339.1 GCA_946186215.1 uncultured Ruminococcus sp.
TTGATCTGGGAAAGGCAGGAAAGCGAGACCTTGCCTGTTTCGTTCTTCGCCACGCGCCAGATGGGGTGATCTGCGGCGGCGGCTTCCTTGTACCAGTCCGAGTTTTTTGTTACGGGACCCGGCTGGATGAACGAGGAGTTGAACACAAAGTCGTCTCTGTCCACAAAGATCTGTATATTTGCCACCTGTGAGGGGATGCTCACAAGCTTTGATATGGAATTTTCCGAGTAGAATTTGTAGAATGCGGCATTGTCCTCATAATCGGAATTGACAAATTCCCTGATGGTCTTGTTTTCTGAGACAGCCAGCGCACACTGCTCGCCCATTGCCACAGTGTCGCTCACCCAGAAGCCTATCGTTTCCGCATTGCTTCCCGCAGTTTCAAGGGATTTGTCCCTTACTACATTTCTCATCCCCACCAGCAGGAATATACTTGCGGCGAATGAGGGCAGCACAACTATCAGAAACATCGTGACTATCTGAGAACGGATGCTCATTCTGTCGGAGCTGATAAATCTGTTCATTTTATTACCGGTCTTTTCGGTTCATTTTTATAGAGAAAATAATTTTATTTTGTTCTTCGCTTGCTTTTGAGTCTTTCCTTTTCCGCATACATCTTGTTGTCGGCGCTGCGCTGTGTAGCGTGGAAGTTTTCCTTTGCCAGATCGCACACGGACATACCCTGCGCTATCTCCATGCGGACACGGGGGCGCTCCACAACATTGTATTTGCCCTGCAGGCGCTTAAAGGCTTCAAGCCCCTTCTGGTAAAGCTCCTCGCAGTTGTCGCCCTCTATAACGGCAACATACTCGTCGCCGCCTATCCTGTAGGTATCGCCGTACTCGCCGAAGGAGGCCTTGATTATGCTTGCGGCCGCTTTCAGGTGCTTGTCGCCCTCCTCGTGGCCGTAGGTATCGTTTACCTCCTTGAGGAAGTTAACATCAAAGTGGATAAAGGCCACTTTGCCCTTTTTCCTGCCCGTGATCTGCTCCTCGAAGGCATTGTAGGCGGTGCGGTTGAGAAGCCCCGTAAGGGCATCGGTATTGGCTATGCGGCGCATTACCTCCATTTCCTTTTCGGAAACATTTTCGGAGATTATCTGCCGCAGCTCATAGGCGGAAAGTATGATAACGAAGGCGAGCAGGCCGAGCCTTGACACGACTGCCGCATCGCTCGAGTGGTGCAGGTAATAGATCAGCAGATCAACAAGCCCGGAGGACACAACGATAAACAGCGCAGGGATAAGGTAGGCCTTCTGCACCTTGTTAAGTCTGCCCTCTTTTATTGCGGTAAAGCAGGTGTAGACGATCACGACCACGCCGTATATTATCACCAGATGGGTGAGGAAAAGCGTATCGTGGTAATCCAGCCCCCAGAACACGACTGCGATCACCTGCAGCAGCACATCGGCGATACCTGCGGCGGTGACGGAGAGCACAAGCTTGCTTTTTTCGGAACTGGTCATATACGCCATGTAGAGGATACACGGTATCGGCAGTATCATCAGTGACAGATACTCCACCAGTCTTGCAAAGGAGCTGTTGTCGGTGATGATCTCCACAAAGCCCGTCTGGGAATTGGTCCATGCTGAAAGCGCCAGAGCGAAGGCTCCGAGGCTGATGGTCTGGTTTTTCTTGACTCCTGCGAACATACCCACAAGGAGCATGGCGACACCGAAGACGAGGGTGACTGCGCTGACCAGAAACGCCAGCAGCTTTACCCGCACGCTTTCCTTGTAGACCTCATCGGGATAGACCAGCTGCATATCGGTGAACTGTGTCCACGAGGAGGCAGCAAGAAGGTCGGTATAGACGATCTTCAGCGTTTTCTGCCCCTCAAAATGGGGGATATGCACCACATGGAAGCATTTGCCGTAGTATTTGCCCGTGATCTCCACGGTATGGGGATGGTAGTCGTAGATCTTTTCATCGCCCAGATATATGTCAAAGATAAGGTTATTGCTCATAAAGGCGAGGCTGCGCCCGTTGACCAGTCTGCAGTCCACCTCGCGGGATATGGTGATATCGGGACTGTCTTTGGTAAAGTGCAGTGCGGAAAGGTCGGCCTCTGTACCGTCCTCGTAGTACCAGCCGCGCGAAAAGTCGTGGGAGGTATTGTATTTGTTGCCGGAAACATGGCTGTGGAACGAGAAAAGACACACGAGACCTATTATGATGGTTACCGAGGTGAGCCACATAATGGTGCCGTAAATTTTATCCAGCTTTTCGTTTGGTTTGTTGTTCATCTTATGGTACGCCTTTTCTCCTTTCCGGCTCATGAGCCAAAATCAACAAAAAACACATACACAGATTAATTATATCACATTAACTCTCACAAATCAATACATAATTTAAAATTTGTGCAGTCGGTCGGCATGGCCGACAACTACCCGGCGGCGAAACGCCGCTGTTACCCGTACTCTGATTTGTGGGCAATGTTCATTTGTAGCTCGAAACTTTAATATACCCCCACCAACGCAAGAGGGCGAGGCTTTTCTGTTGGACAAACTAATAGGAGAGATTGACAAACCTGAGAGCAGGTGACTGACCAAATGGCAGGGCAAGACCAATGAAACAGAAAGCAGTCATACATCGTCGCCTGTCCCCACAAAACCCACCTGAGTGAATGTAGGATTTAGTGTAGAGATAAACCTGAGTGGGTTATAAGCGGGGTTCGACGGGACGCAAATCAACATCAGAGTGGGGAAAAGGGGATACAAAGGGGAGAAACGAAGAGGGACGGCGCACAAATACGGCCATCTTCGCAAACGGATGCTCCGTCCCTCTGGTGTTTCATCCCCTTTGACTCGCTGCAAATCAGCCGTT
>CAMHMM010000340.1 GCA_946186215.1 uncultured Ruminococcus sp.
ATCGGAGAATACCGGCCCGCCCGCCGTTGTAACATATATAAGCTTTTTTGCCCTGCACATTCCCTTTGGGATGCCGTTTTCATACCTGAATGTCACGCCGGTAACGCATATCTGTTCAAGATACTGCTTTAAGGATGCAGGAAATGAAAGATCCCAGAATGGTGCTGCGATAACGATGATATCCGCCGCAGCAAAATCCTTTGCAAGGTCAAACAAGGGATCGGAAAGATCACCCGAAAACGCAAGACGGCTCCTGCGCTCTGTAAACTCCTCATCCATAGAGGGAAAAGCGATATCTGCCGTTCTTACCTCTTTTACCTCTCCGCCCAGTGAGCGCAGCACATGATCTGCCAACCGTTTTGTGCGGGAATTCTCCCTTACACAGGAATCAACAAAAAGTATCATCACAGCACCTCTTTTCAGAAGCTGATCCTCTTTGCCTTTTTCAGCATGGGAACGATATTTGCGGAAAGCCTGCCGCCGATGCGCTGCATCTTCTGCTCCTCGCTGGTGTCGGTGCGCAGCATATCCTGTCTGAGTCTCATAAGTATACTAAGCGGCAGTATCATTGAATTGATCTGCGATATGAATGCGCTGTCGCGGGTATTAAAATAATTCTCGCAGAATTCGCGCCAGAACTCCGGAGCAAGCTCTATATCAAAGCCTATCATCTTTCTTTTCTGCTCGTATGAAAGCGCGGGGGTATTTGCGATATAGCAGCATGAGCTGTACAGCGAGGCCAGATCAAAGGCAGGGTGGCCGTAGCCCGCGCTGCCGATATCTATGACCGTTATCTTTCTGCCGCTTATCATTATATTGTTTGCGTTGCACTCACCGTGGAGGAATGTATCTGCCTCCGGTATGCTTTCGATATAATCGCAGATAACGCCTGTATCCTCAGCAGAGGCCTATTTACCGAGCCCCTTTGCAAGCTCCAGCATTTCCTGTCTGATATCGGGAAATACTTCCCTTTCCGTTACCTTTATTGAATGGATATCACGCACGAATTCCGCAGTCAGCGCGGCAAGGTAGTCAAGATGTGACTGATCCTTGTTTATCTCTTCCGCAACCGATGAAGCATCCACCATCTCATACACAAGCCCCAGAGAATCGCCGACTTTTGCTATATCATATGATATAGCCGTGGGTATCCCCATAAACAGTGCTTTTTTGGAGATCTCATCCGCCTTTTTTATCTGCACTTCGGAAATATCATCGTTGAATACCTTTACCACGGTTTCATCATCGATAAGGTAAACGCGGCTGTTTGCGCCCTGCGCTATGAGCATCTTGTCATCCACCTCGATGCTCCTGCGCTTTCTCTGCACGGAAAGTATATTATCAAAGCCCGATACACGGAATATCTCATATACGCTGTCCGAAAGCTCCTCTGCACTCACATCGCCGTACTGCTTTTTTACCCTCAGCAGCACCCGAAGGCCGGAGCTTGAAATATATTTCACACCTGACATATCAAAAACTATACTGTCAAATGCATTTTTGGACAGTATCCCGTCAAGCTCATTTCCGAAAGCGATGCAGTTGTTTGAATCTATATTCCCCTCGGGAAAAATCCTCAGGACATTATTGTCCGACAAGTATCTCATTTATGGTATACACCCCGATCCGCAGCCCCGCAACCCAGGGTTTCGGGAAAGCCGCACAATGCTTGCCTTGATTATACAACATTAATCTGTAATTGTCAAATGAATTTTATTAAAAAGGCTTGAAAAAATCCGTCATATGTGATAGAATATTATTGTTTTAGGAAAATGCCGGATATCGCATATAAAAGCCTTGTATGCTTTCATCAGCGTTTCCCTGATTTTTTAACTTTATTATTGGCAGGGAGCGAAGCGATGAAGGTTCTTTTTGTCGGCGATATCGTAGGCAGCAGAGGCTGTGAATTTGCCTGTTTTGCCGTAAGACGGCTTAAAGCCGCCGAGCGTATAGACCTTGTTGTGGCAAACGGCGAAAACTCAGCTGACGGCAACGGTATAAGCTATTCCTCCTATCAGGCTCTCTGTGAATTTGCGGATGTTATCACAACAGGCAACCATGCATTCAGGCGCAGGGATTTCTGCAGCAGCTTCGATGATCTGAGCAGACTGCTCCGCCCCGCGAATTATTCCGATGAAGCAGCGGGCAGGGGTGTCTGTACGATCGATCTGGGAAGGCACTCACTTACAGTGATAAATCTGCAGGGAACGGCATTCATGCTCCCCCTTGAAAACCCCTTTGACTGCATCGACAGACTGTTAAAGGATGTTCCTTCCAAAAACATCCTCGTCGATTTTCATGCAGAAGCCACATCTGAAAAAAAGGCACTGGGCTTTTATCTTGACGGGCGTGTAAGCGCCGTGGTCGGGACACACACCCATGTGCAGACCGCAGATGAAACGATACTCCCCAGGGGGACCGCATATATCACCGATGCGGGAATGTGCGGCGCAGAGCTTTCATGTCTGGGTGTAAAGCCAGAGCTTGTTATAAGAAAGCAGCGGCTCAATATCCCCGTTGCCTTCGAGGAGGCTGACGGAGAGCGCATCTTCGGCGGCGTTCTCATAGATATAGACGAAAAAAGCGGCAGATCAAATTCGATAAAAAGAATATGTATAAAAGAAAAAGAGGTATAGTATGGAAATTCTTAAAGTATCCGCAAGCTCCGCACCCAATATGTCCGCAGGCGCTATCGCCAATGTAATGCGCCGTGACGGCGAGGTAGAGGTACAGACCATCGGTGCGGGAGCTACAAATCAGGCTGTAAAGGCCATCGCCATCGCAAGAGGGTATCTGGCTCCGGTGGGCATCAATCTCGCC
>CAMHMM010000341.1 GCA_946186215.1 uncultured Ruminococcus sp.
GATTCTTCTTGTCAGTACACGGGTGTTGATGGTGTTAAGGTCGACGGTAGCTTCGAGCATCTCTGATGCGGTATAAGCGATGGGGGCGATTTCCTGTGTATACAGAGCTCTCATCGTCTGCTGGTCGAAGCCGCCCTGATTCAGAGTTACCTGAAGAGCGTTGAGCTTTTCACGGTAAGCCCTCATAAAGGTCTTAGCCTGGTTGTATCTTCTTGTCTCTGCGTCGGAATGGTATTCGAGGTTCTCGAACAATCCCTCATATTTCTCGATGGTATCAAATGAAAGTGTGATCTCTGCGGAGTTTGTAGCCACATCGCCGACACCGCCAACGATCTCGAGGACATTCTCATTTACCTGTCTAAGCTCGTCGTTCATCTCTGCCAGATATTCGAGAGACATGGACGCGGAGCTGTTATACGCACGGGAGCCTCTTGATGTGAAAGCACTCATCACCATGATGACCGATGCGAACACGAAGAGAAGGATACCGGCGAATATAAAGCTTCGGTTCTCATTCGAAGATGACTTTTCTTTTGTCTTTGCCATTTGTGCTTCCTCCCTTAGTGCTGCGACGGGTCAAGCCAAAGCTGAACTGTTTCGTCGTTGATATTGGACTTTGTTACGAACATGGCACCTGTATCGTAGCTTGCTCTGAGCTTTTCGCCATCATTCAAGCTGTTGATATAACGCACGCCCATGTAGCCCATATTGTAGGGAGCCTGAACAACAGAACCCGTAAGGGTATCGTTCTTGATGTAAGCCTGCTCCTCATCGGAGGAGTTAAAGCCTACGACCTTGATCTGTCCTGCAAGACCTGCTGCAACGACAGCGTCGCACACGCCGAGGGTAGATGCCTCGTTGGTAGCGAAGATAAGGTCTACATCGGGATGATCCTTGATAAGCTTGGTAGCAACATCCTTGACATTTTCACGCTGACCGTTGGAGCTTGAAACCTTTTCAACGATCTCGTACTTTGTGGTGTGAACTTCATTGCCTGCTTCATCCACTGTTGCTGTCGCAACATTGGCACCGTTCACGATGCTTTCAAAGCCGTTTACACGCCCCTGTGCGTTGGATGCTGTCTCGGAATGGGCGATGATGCCTATCTTGCCTGTACCCGAGAGAAGCTGCAGTGCATTTCTTCCTGCGATCTGTCCCGCAGATTCGTTATCGGAACCGATATATGTCGAGATACCGGGGTAATTCGCATTGGAAGAGATTGTGATAACGGGAATGTTTGCAACCTCTGCCTCCTGAAGCACATCGCTCATTTCCGTAGCACTGTTCGGGGAGATAACAATGCCGGCTACATGATTGTTTATAGCCTGCCTTACAAGCTCCTTCTGACCTTCGATGTCCGAGGATGCGTTAGCTGCATGGTAATCGATCTGATAACCGAGCTCATCGCCTGCGTCCTTTGCACCCTTTTCCACGAGATCCCAGAACTGAATGCCCTTAGCCTGTGTGATGACTGCGATAGTACCGCCGCCCTGCTGACCTTCAGGCGGTCCGCCTGCACAGCTCGTAACGGAGAGAGCCACACAAAGAGCTGCTGCAGAAAGCGCAATCCGGCGCGCCAGCCCTTTCTTTCTGTTCATATAAAACAGAACCTCCTTGCTTTCTATTCTGCCGCCTGACAGTTCCTCCCGCAAGCGACAGTATATCCGACTTTCGGATATCATACTACATTTTATAATTCTATCATAAAATAATCACAAATTCAAGGTGCAAGTGAGAAAAACGCCCGCCCAAATACGCCAAAATATTTTGTAAAAATTTGTTCAAAATACCCATTGACCAAAACCAACCTACATAAGACCGCATTATATTTGTTGAAATAGCAATACAGCACCCCCGAAAAATTGTTAAACTCACTTAAATAAGAAGGACATTTAGAATTTTTGTCAATAATACACTTGACAATCAGACAAAATTATAGTATTATTAATAATGTAGGTATATTTTCAGGATTTTTTTGCGGATATTGTTCCATTTTCCTGCGGTATACAGATAGATAAACAGAGTCAGGAGAGTTGTTTTATGCAATGTGAAAGCTGTCATGCCGAATTTCCATCCGATCAGTTTTCCTGTCCGGAATGCGGAGCACCTGTCCTTCAGACCATAGCGGGATTTGAAAATACAAAAGATATTCAGCGCAGATTAAAGCATATGCACGACGAATACGGTGATGAGCTGATACTCAACAGAAAGAAATTCATCTCCCTGATATATGACTTTATCCCCGAATATGAAAAAGAGCGCAGGCTGCTTATCACCTTATATAAGGTAGGCATCCTCAGGCTCATGTATAAAGAGGGCTTCAAAAAGGGCGGAAACAAGGAAATTGCGATGATGAAGGCCAAGAGCCTGCTCCAGAGCGACCTGTTCCTTTCCGAAGCGGCTGCTGAATTTGCCATAGCCTGCTACACCTATATGCTGGGCTGGCCTTTCCAGGCAAAGCTCCGGGTGCCCGAGGAAGATCCCAATGCCCCCGAGGAAAAGGAAGAGACCAAGCAGAAGAGGATGCTCTTCATTGACGAGATGGTATTCTATCCTCAGGATGCGTTCTGGTACAAATTCAGGCCCAACGCAAATGTAGTCATCAAGGAAGGCTACACCAAGATCGAGAACTTCAGCTTCGACGGCTTTGCGAACATGAAGACCATCAGACTGCCCGAAACGCTGCTCGCCATCGGCCAGTATGCATTTTCAGGCTGCCGCAACCTCAGAGGCGTAGAGCTCCCGGATATGATGAAGATAATCGGACAGGGCGCGTTCAGCGGCTGCTCAAGCCTTTCATTCATAAAGATCCCCAAGGG
>CAMHMM010000342.1 GCA_946186215.1 uncultured Ruminococcus sp.
ACCGGCAATGTCGGCGACCGTCTAGTTGGCTACATCAACAAGACCGGCAAGCCTATCGACTGTCACCAGGGGTGGGGTCACGGCGAGCAGGACATTCAGCAGGCGGTGGAAAAGGCCGCAGAGGAGCTCAGCGTGAAATATCGCGGTAAGCCCCTTCTTCTGGTGAGCGTATTAAAGGGAGCCTTCATATTCCTTTCGGACCTTTCCAAGAGGATAACGATCCCTTGTGAGATCGGCTTTATGGCTGCAAAAAGCTATTATGAGGGCACGACTTCATCAGGCGAGCTTCGTATCACGATGGATCTTCAGCAGGACATCAGCGGATATCATGTTGTGATAATCGAGGATATAGTCGATACCGGCGTGACCTTGTCGCGGATAGTGGAGATGCTGAAAGAAAGATCACCGCTTTCTCTTGAAGTTATCACACTGCTTGACAAGCCTTCAAGAAGAAAGGTGAACTTTGAGCCTGACAAAACGCTTTTTTCCATACCCGACCTTTTTGTGGTGGGCTATGGGCTCGATTACGGCGAGTATTACAGAAATCTTCCGTATATTGCGGAGTATTCCACAGATAACTGATCAGATGAGGATGATAATATGCAGAGTGTTATTGAAATATTAACAGCCAAGGTGGCCGAGGCTTTCAAAAAGTGCGGGTATGATCTGCCGGTCATAGTTACGGTATCAGACAGACCTGACCTTTGCCAGTACCAGTGCAACAGCGCATTTGCCGGAGCGAAGGCATATAAAAAAGCACCCTTTATGATAGCCGATGAAGTTGCCGCCGCTCTTTCCGAGGATGAGATATTCAGCAAGGCAGAGGGCGTAAAGCCCGGATTTATCAATATGACGCTTACGGATGATTTTATCTGCAAGATGGCGGCTGCGATGGCTGAGGATAAGAATCTCGGCATTCCCGAGTGTGCTAAGGGTGAAAAGATAGTTATAGACTATGGCGGCCCCAATGTTGCAAAGCCCCTACATATCGGGCATCTTCGCTCTGCGATAATCGGTCAGTCCCTGAAGCTTATTGCGCGCAGCATGGGCGCTGATGTTGTGGGCGATATCCATATGGGCGACTGGGGGCTCCAGATAGGCCTTGTTATCGCAGAGCTTTCCGAAAGAAATCCCGGATGGAAGGTGTTCTCTCCCGATTTCAAAGCAGGGGATGAGGTGCCGGAGCTTACAGCTGAAATGCTCAATGAGGTATACCCCGCTGCAAGTGCAAGGAGCAAAACGGACAAGGAGTTTTCCGAAAAGGCTCATACCTGTACCTTTGATCTTCAGAACCGCAGAGAGGGCTACATCGCATTATGGAAGGAGATCATGCGTGTCTCCTGCAATGATCTGAGATCGAATTACGACAAGCTCAATGTCGATTTTGAATACTGGTACGGCGAGAGCGATGCCGACAAGGATATACCCGAGCTTATGGATATCCTTGAAAAGAAAGGCCTTTCCTATGAAAGCGAAGGCGCTCTTGTGGTGGATGTGGCTGAGGAGACCGACAAGGCTCCCGTTCCGCCTGTGATCGTCCGCAAATCCGATAAATCGAGCATTTATGCCACCACGGATCTTGCTACACTGATACAGCGTATGCGCGATTTTTCTCCCGACAAGATATGGTATGTAGTCGATAACCGTCAGGAGCTTCATTTAAAGCAGGTGTTCCGCTGTGCAAGAAAAGCGGGTATAGTTCCCGAATGTACTGCTCTTGAATTTCTGGGCTTTGGCACGATGAACGGTGAGGACGGAAAGCCTTACAAGACTCGTGACGGCGGAGTTATGCGCCTTTCGGATATGATACAGACGGTCACTGATGCCGCCCTTGCAAGGATAGATGAGCAGGGCAATGTTACCGAAAACCGTGAGGAATACGCAAGAAAGATCGGTATGGCGGCTATCAAGTTCGGCGACCTTATCAATCACCGCTCAAAGGACTATATATTTGATATGGACAAATTCATGTCCTCAGAGGGAAAGACCGGCGTTTACATCCTCTATACCGTATCGAGGATCAATTCCGTTATGCGTAAGACCGATGAAAAGGGCAGATTTATCGCCATTTCCTCTGATACAGAGCGCGATTTCCTCCTTTCCGTCATCAACAGCCCCGAATGCTGGAAAAATTCTCTTTCCGAGAAGGCACCCAGCTATATCTGCGACAATGTGTATAATCTTGCTGTGGCATACTCCAGATTTTACCATGAGAACAGGATAATCGACGAGGCTGACGAAAACAAGCGCCTTACAAGGCTTGCACTTTCCGCTCTTGCAAGGGATATGCTTGTAAAGCATCTTGAAGTGCTCGGCATCGAGCCTGTTGACAGGATGTAAAGGGCGTTTCATGGCATTTTATGCACCTTTTTTGCGGTGTTGTACCCCAAAAATCCCAAAATTTTGATTTTGGTTATTGACTATTGCCATGATGTGTGGTATAATTGTCTGGTAAGCTGCGGAAACAGTGTTTAATAGCTGTTCGGCAGAAAATATATCTCAAAGGAGTTTTTATAATGGCTTATTTAGAGATCGTAGATGTAATAGGCAGAGAAATACTCGATTCAAGAGGAAATCCTACTGTTGAAGCAGAGATCGTTCTTGATGATGGTACAGTTGCAAGAGGTACTGCTCCCAGCGGCGCTTCCACAGGTGAGTTCGAGGCTCTCGAGCTCCGTGACGGTGACAAGGGCAGATATCTCGGCAAGGGCGTTCAGAAGGCTGTAAACAACATCAATACAGTTATCGCAGATACCATCACAGGTATGGACGCTTCCGACATCTACGCTATAGATAAGGCTATGATCAAGGC
>CAMHMM010000343.1 GCA_946186215.1 uncultured Ruminococcus sp.
TGCTTACCACTGCTGGCAGAAATCCCGGCAAGGCAGGGGATAATGCGGAAATGGTGCGGGCGAGGACTGAATTTCTCGACAGCGGTCATTACAGGCGGCTTGCAGAGCATCTGTCGGCGCTTGTTAATGACCTTACAGGGCAAAATGGCGGCGTTGTTATCGACAGCGGCTGCGGAGAGGGATATTACACGACGATATGCGCCGCAGGCAATCCTGACTGCGTTTTCTACGGGATAGATATTTCAAAGAATGCTGTGAACCACTGCATGACAAGAGTTCATCAGGCAGGGCTTGATAATTGCCATTTTGCGGTTGCATCATCATTTGAACTGCCGTTTCCCGATAAATGCACCGATGTTATCATCAGTACTTTCTCGCCTGTTGCGGATAAGGAATATGCCCGTGTACTGCGGGAAAACGGGCGGCTCATTGTTGTGTCCCCATCTCCGCGGCATCTGTTTGAACTTAAAACAGTGCTGTATGACAAGCCGTATGAGAACAAGCCAAATGACTATGCGCTGGGCAGCTTTTCGTCTGAAAATGAGCAGATACTGGAGTATACAACAGAGATCTGCTCGCAGGAGATGATAATGGCGCTTTTTTCCATGACACCCTATTACTACAAAACATCTGCGGCGGGAGCGGAGAAACTGAAAAAGCTTGAAAGGCTCACCGTTACCTGCGGGTTTTCGGTCCAGACCTTTAAAAGAACGGATAACAGTAGCTTTTTAAGACAATTTTTGCGATTTATTTAGGGAATATATATAGACATACATCAGGTAATATTGTAGAATATTCTACGGTAATAATTTCAGGGGGAGATAATATGGTAAAACAATTCGGAAGATCAATGGTATTCAGGCTGGGCTGTGTCGGCATAGCGCTGCTTTGTGCAGGAATCTATATGCTGTTCTCGTCGCTAGGTGATCTGGCATCCATTAAAAAGGGCATAGGCGACATAAACACTATGGCTGCGGCTGATTTTAAAAAGGGTATGTTCGTCGAGGGCGATATCCAGCTTTTGTATGATGAATTTGCCTATGAAGAATCCTACGACAGCACCTTCGGAGTAAAGCACAATGAGCGCGTTACATCCCATTACTATGTAATGCCTCTGCCCGGTGCGGATTACGGAGAGTATATGGCTGTGGAGATCAGCAATACTTCTCTTGCCGATCAGGCAGCGAAGATGGTCGATGAATTCTATGATATGTACGAAAGCGGCGATGTGCCCGAGTCACTTACATCCATCCATTTTAAAGGCAAGGTCGTAAAGATGGATAAGGAGACAGAGAAATATTTCTATGAGTGGCTGATGTACGGCAGTGATGATCAGGACAAGGCAAACTACACCGCGCTCACATCTCCGTATATGCTTCAGTATGTTGATGACAAGCATACATCGTCGATGGTGCCCACAGCAGCAATAATCTCTCTTATCGGTGCAGTTCTCACAGCGGTTATGGTACTGCTCTACATCAAGGAGAAAAAGCAGGCAAAGGCGGCTTCTGAAAATAATGCGTATTTTCAGAACAGTTTTGCAGGTGCAGCCGGAGTAGATGATTCCCTGCAGGCACAGATGGCAAATTCCGCTCCCAAGGCAACATATAATCCTGTAGGAACTGATTTCGGCGGCGGCGCATCCGCACAGCCCGGTACAGCTTCGGGATTTTCCTCGGGAATGAACGATGCTGATACATCAGGTCTTGGCATCGGGATAGACGACAAGAGATAAAAACGGAAGGATCCGTACACCCTGCATATGCGGGATGTACGGATCTTTTACATTTCAAGTGTTGTCATGAGGCTCATCATGGCGGAGTAGCTGTCATAATTGCCCTGTTCTATCTCATCCGAAAGTGAGGAAGAAAGCATCATATACATGGCGTACTCGCTTCCCGTGTAGAGAAGAGCCTTCTGCGAGCCTTTCACATATATATCCCCGAGTCCCGAGGAATCCTCAAATGCCTTGGCAAAGCCTGCATTTTCAAGCTGCTTTCTGAATGCATCGGTGAAGGCGTTGTCTCCGGAAACCACACCATACATTTCAAGCCTGCCGCTTTTGCCGAAAAAGAACAGATCGGCGGTTTCCTTTCCGGATGTGGCAGCGTAGATGATATTCTTTTCCTTATTTGTGTAAAGGCTTGTGTATCTCTTTTCCGCAATGCTCTGCACTTCATCGTATTTCATCGAAAAGGTGAATTTCTGCGTGGTTTGCTTCCCGATATATTCGCCTGTGTTGCTGAATTTATATGATACGCCGTCGATCACAGCCGTACCTGTGGCTGCAGCGCCTGTTTTGCCGAAATAATACTGCTTGCCGTCTATTTTCTTCCAGCCTGTACGCATTTTGCCGTCGCTGCCGAAATAGTAGAGCTTTTTGTCGATCAGCTGCCACTGTGTGGCCATCATTCCCTTTTCGGATGGGATAAAGTAGTATTTGCTGCCGCTGAGCCTGCGCCAGCCTGTGAGAGCATTTCCTTTTTTGTCAAAGTAATACCGCTTTCCGTCCAGCTTTTGCCAGCCTGTAAGAAACTTGCCTGTAGTTTCGTCGGTATAGCTGTATTTTCCGTCATGTTCCTGCCATTGTGCGGCAGCGGGTACGGAGTAAGCAGCGAGCATCCCAGCGGCAATAAGCGCTGCGGTCAGCGCCGATGTCAGTTTATATGAGCTTTTCATGTGATCACCTTTATTGTTACTGTATTTTTCTGCAGCGAATGAACGATAGATGTACTGAGCATAAGTATATCACATTTCAGACAAAAATTCAAGCAAATGTGCCGCTAAATTCTACAAAACT
>CAMHMM010000344.1 GCA_946186215.1 uncultured Ruminococcus sp.
AAAGCATTATGAGACACAGTAAAAAAGAGAGCGGCCTTATCTGGAAAAAGAAACTGTTGTTTTCGGGAGTATTCGTGCAGGAGAACAGGCTGCATGCCATTATGGACAGATACCTGAAAGAAATTACCTGCAAGCAATGGCTGGTCATGGTGGTCGCAGATGCATACGAAAACCCGCCCGACCTGTCTACTCTTGCAAAAATGCTGGGGTGCTCCCGTCAGAACATCAAGAAACTGGCTCTGTCACTTGAAAGATCAGGCTATGCCGAGCTTGTTCCGTCCGATAAAGACGGGCGCAGTCTGTGTGTCAGGATCTCGGAAAAAGGCAAGCAGATCATCGCAAACAGCAAAAAAATCGAAGAAAGTGTCCACAAGGCACTGTTCAGGGATTTTACCGATCAGGACATCGAGGATTATTACCGGCTTTCCGAAAAGATGATGAATGGGTTCGGATATCTTGAGGAAACCTTTTATGAGCTGACCGAACGGGGAGAAATGTAGTATGAAAGGCAGGTGGAAAAGAATGAACTTGCCGATATGCATTTTGCTGATACTTCTGATAATAGTTTCGCTGTACCTTTTTATCCGGGGTATACAGTGCCATTTCGCTGTTAGGGAAGCGTAAGAACGGCTTGCTTCGTATAATGTGAAAACCGCAGCCCTGAGCTATGGTGATATGACATATATTGATGAGGGCGAGGGTGAAGTTATCCTGTCTGTTCACGGCATATTCGGCGGCTGCGATCAGGCTTATGAGACCTGCGGTGACTTTGTTTCAGATTACAGGATACTTGCGCCGTCGAGGTTCGGATATCTGGCCAGTGGTGTTTCAGGAGACGGGACTCCTGCACAGCAGGCAGATGCATATGCAGAGCTGCTTGATAAATTAAATATCGACAAGGTGTATGTGTTGGCGACATCAGCGGGCGGAAGTGTTGCTTTCCGTTTTGCTCTTGATCATCCCGAAAGGACAAAGGGACTTATCCTTTATTGCAGTGCTGTACCGTTTCCGGATAAGCCGGAAGAATATGCCGAATATGCAGGCCCGCCCGAATTTTTGTGCAATAACTTTGCAATGTTTCTGGTGAGTCCGCTGTTTGAGCCGATAATGGGAATGGAACCGTCAACAATATACAGTATGCTGCCTGTCAATGAACGCAAATCAGGTGTTGTGCTTGATTCTTCTGTTATTAATCCCGATATGGCACGAAATTTCGATGACTATAAGATAGAAGATCTTCAGCCGCCCGTTCTGATACTGCACGCAAAGGATGATAAGCTTGCAAGCTACGATGATGTGGTAAAGGCTCTTGACAGATTTCCTGAATGCAGATTTGTTTCATTTGAAACCGGAGGACATCTGATGAAAGGACACGGTGACGAAGTGAAAGCAGCGGTAACGGAGTTTATAAACGGAAAGTGATCGTTTCCGGAGCATATGAAAAAAGGCAGCAGAGCGCTCTGCTGCCTTTATGACTGTGTCCCTATCTGTACTTTTCAAGGCTGTACAGTCCTTCCTCATCAGGCGAGTCTGATCCTTCTTTCAGGACATACCCCATTTTCTGATAGAAACCCAGCGCTGTTGCGGAACCTGATACTCTGATACACCTTGCACGCAGGGCATATTCATCCGATTCAAGCGCATTGATGATTGCCCTGCCGATACCGCTCCCCTGCTTTTCGGGAAGAACGAATATGACAAACAGGCAACTTTCATCCTCTTTTCCCCAATAAGGGCCGATCGCACCGCAGCCTATGATCTCATCATCGTCACAGGCAACATACATATGTGTCCATGAGGCCTTTTTTATAAGCTCCTCCGGTGTAAGTATCTTCAAAAATTCATCCATCTGCTCCGGTGTGTAATCCTTTGCGTTGGAAATGTTTACTGTATGTATCGCCATATCCGAAGCAGCCGCGGCATCGGCAGGCGTAAATCTCCGTATATACATTACTGTATACCTCCTGCGATCTTTACGGCATTTATATATCCCTGCGAATTTCTGATGCCGCCGCGGTATTTCTCATCTGTATTCATCAGCGCTGCTTCAACACAGGCAAGCGCTTTTTTGCTGTCCATTTCCCTTTTGGTCAGTGACAGCTCCCTGCAGATCTCTGCAAGCCGCTCTATCTCGCTGCCCGCTTTGTCAGTATCACCCGATGCGGCATATACCCTCGGGGTGAGCTCACGGATATGCATTTCAACAACAGGCAGATCGTCAGTAGCAGGGGTTCCGAAGGCTCTGTATGCCTCAATTACGCCCAGTACCTTTTCCGTGAATGCAAGCGCCTCTTCCGGTTCAGCACACCATGCATAGTTTTCCAGTGCGTAGAAAAGATCCTTTAACGCCGCAAAAATGAATTTGCCGATATTGTCGTCTATGACCTTTTTCTGCGCCTCAAAACCGTAACGGAAGAATACCAGCTTTGATTTCATGGATTCCTTCAGGCGCTCGCCTTCAAGACTCGGCAAACGGTCGATAAGTGCCTCGGCCTTGTCATACTTTTTTGTGTGAATATATATCCACGCCATAGCATGATCGGATTTTTCAACAAGTGTCCTGTCTTCGCAATAGCGTGAAATGCAGGCATTCCTGCGCTCACAGTCTGAAAAGATCTCATCAAGCTCCTCATGCCTGTCCGACATGAATCCGTCAAAGTCGGTGTATCGGCTCAGGGATGCGGCACTTTCTATGCACTTGCGCATGATATCATAATTGGTCGGTTCCTTTTCGGATTCCGCACGAAGATAGCTGTAAGCGGCAAGAGCCTTTTCAGCATCGGATGCCGAT
>CAMHMM010000345.1 GCA_946186215.1 uncultured Ruminococcus sp.
TCAAGGACTGTGACGATGACAGCTTCGTTGTAAAAATGGATGTTGAGAAGAAGGTCATGAAGGTCATCCTCAAGCGCACGGTCGTTCTTGATGAACCTACCTACATCAATGAGATAAACATCGAGGATGCAAGACTTATTGATCCTGACTGTCAGGAAAATGATGTGGTGGATTACGCTCTTGATCCGAGAAAGTTCACAAGAGGCGCTGTTACTTACGCAAAGCAGTCCCTGCACCACGATGTGAAGGAATACGAAAAGGAAAAGCTCCTTGCGGAGTATAAGGATCATCTCGATGATATCATGACCGGCGAGGTCGTAAGACTCAATCCCAACGGCAATGTGGTCATCAAGCTCGGTACCAATGAGCTGACACTCTTCAAGGCAGATCAGCTTGAGGGCGATGAATTCAACATGGGCGATATGGTCTGCGTTTATCTCACAGAGGTAGTAGACAAGAAGATACCCGGAAAGAAGCCGCCCAAGGTGCCTATAAGGATCTCCAGAACACAGAGAGATTTCCTGAAGAGACTGTTTGAAAGGGAAGTACCTGAGATATTCGATGGCGAGGTAGTTATAAAGGGCATCGTAAGAGAGCCCGGCAAGCGCTCAAAGGTGTCGGTCGCTTCGGTAAATCCCGATGTTGATCCCATCGGTGCCTGCATAGGCCCCAACAGCAGAAGAATTAGCAATGTCCTCGGCGAGATATCGGGTGAAAAGGTGGATCTTATCCCCTATGATGAGGACAAGGTGAAATATGTCACTGCGGCACTTTCTCCCGCAAAGGTGACAGATGTCATATTCAATGAGGAAGATGAACATTCCTGCACGGTATATGTTCCCGAAAACCAGCTTTCTCTTGCCATCGGCAAGGACGGCATAAATGCGAAGCTTGCTGCAAGGCTCACAGGCTGCAGGCTCGATATAAAGGCATCGAACGGTTTAGATGACAGGCAGGGTGATACCGCTGATTAAGAAGGTACCCATGAGGACCTGTCTCGGATGCAATGAGCAGAGATCAAAAAAAGAGCTCGTGCGCGTGGTGAGGTCTCCCGAGGGAGAGGTCACGCTCGATCTTACAGGCAAGAAAAACGGCAGAGGGGCGTATATATGTCCTGATGTGCAGTGCCTGCGCAAGGCGAGAAAGGCAAAGCGCTTTGAAAGGTCTCTTTCATGCGAGATAGGCGCGGAGATCTACGATGAAATGGAAAGGGAGCTTGCGGCTTGCGTGAAAAACTGATCAATATTATGACGATGTGCATGAGATCACGCAGGATGACAGCAGGGTTCGATACTTCAAAATCGGCTCTTGCGGACGGTACGGCGCAGCTCATCATAGTTACATCGGATGCTTCGGCGAAAACAGAAAAGGAAATAAGGTTCTTTGCGGCAAAGAGCGGCACAGAGGTCATCAAAGCAGATTTTTCATCTCTTGACGCACAGAACACTATCGGAAAAAAAGCAGCGGTCATTGCTGTATGTGACAGCGGTTTTGCGGGAAAGATACGCGAGTATCTGACCGGCGGTGACACAGCTGATGGAGGTATATCAGCCTATGAGCGATAAACAGACACTGAAGTTCAAAATTACGGATATCGCAAAGGATCTCGGCACGACAGGACAGGAGATCGCAAATGTACTTGCGGAAAAATTCGAGGTAAACAAGAAGCCCTCCGCAAGCATCACAGAGAAGGAATATAATCTTCTTCTTGAATACTATACACAGACCAATCAGGTAACAAGCTTTGATGCATACTTTGCTTCAAAGGCAGACAAGCCTGCCGAAAAGGCTCCCGAAAAGCCTGCTGCAAAGGCAGAGAAGAAGTCTGCAAAGAAGGCAGAGGCTCCCGCAAAGAAGTCCGAAGAAAAGACTGCGGAGCCCGCAGTGGAAAAGCCTGCTGAAAAGGCTCCCGAAAAGCCCGCTGAAAAGACTGAGAAGGCACCTGCAAAGAAGGAAGAAGCTCCTGCAAAGCAGCCTGAGAAAAAGCCTCAGCAGCCCGAGCCAAAGGAAGTCAGGGAAACAAAGGATCAGGCTCCCAAGAGCGCTGAAAAGGCAGCTGCAAAGAAGGCTGACGACAAGAGCAGCCGTACATCTGCCGTTGAGAGATTCAACAACCAGATGAAGAAGTCCGATGAGCACAAGAAGAAGAATTCTGACAAGCCTGCTGAAAAGGCTGGGAAGAAGCCTCAGCAGCCCGAGCAGAAGACCAACAAGACAAAGATCGAAGGCAACTTCACTGCACAGGGCAGTGTCAAGGTCGAGCAGAAGGTGCGTACCGTTGACACAAGAGGAAGCTATGTCGAGATAGACAAGTACAACGAGCGCTATGACAATATGGCTACCCAGTCCGGACAGAACAGGAAGAAGGACAGCCTTTCCAAGAAGCAGAAGATCACCCAGAAGTCCCAGCAGAGGAAGAATCAGCAGTATTCCAGCAAGAGGGAGAGCGAGGCAGACAAGCTTCGCCGTCTCGAGCTCGAACGCGCAAGAAAGCAGCAGCTCAAGGTTCTCATCCCCGATGAGATCGTTGTTTCCGAGCTTGCTTCCCGTCTGAAGGTAACGGCTACCGAGGTAATCAAGAAGCTCATGGGACTGGGCGTTATGGCCTCTATCAATCAGGTCATCGATTTTGATACCGCTTCCATCGTAGCTGAAGAGCTCGGCGCAAAGGTTGAAAAGGAAGTTATCGTTACCATCGAGGAGCGCCTTATCGACGACAGCGAGGACGAGGGCGAGGGCAGATCGGAAGAGCACACGTCTGAACTCCAGTCACATAGCGACATCTCGTA
>CAMHMM010000346.1 GCA_946186215.1 uncultured Ruminococcus sp.
ATCGGATAGGGTTTACAGGGCAGCAGCGTCTCCGCTGCTCCGGTGAGCTCTTACCTCGCCTTTCCACCCTTACCTGCGCGGATGCACAGGCGGTATATCTCTGTTGCACTTTCCCTAAGGTCGCCCTCGGCTGCCGTTAGCAGCTGTCCTGCTCTGTGATGCCCGGACTTTCCTAACGCTTTCGCGTTCGAGCCACACAGCTTACTTGCAAGAATAATTATACCACCCACAGAGCGGTTTTGTCAAGGATTTTGTAAGTGATAGCAACATTTACGAGCAATAGCAATATATGGCAGGCAGGCAGAGCCTGCACCCACCCGGCGGCGAAACGCCGCTGTTACCCGTGCGCTATTTTGCAGGGGAACGCTCATTTGTGGCTCGGTTCGTTAGTGAACCCCACCACCACCGCCCGAGGGCGGCGGTCCCCCTCCCCTTTCAGGGGAGGCAAGCCATTATCAGTGTGATTACGCCTAAAACAGCACTTTATTTAAAGTTTCGAGTCTCTGAAGCTCGTTTCATAACAAATGAGAGCACGGGTGAGTGCAGGCTCTGCCTGCCTTGCCTCCCCTGAAAGGGGAGGTGCCGAGAGTAGCGAGGCGGTGGGGTTTACAAATGAAAGTTCCGAGCTACAAGCATACATTACTATTCAAATGAGAGTACGGGTAACAGCGGCGTTTCGCCGCCGACCTTGTGGGGAATGCTGAATATTGCTGAAAATCGCACAAAAATATTGTGCAAGATTTGTAGGATAATTATAGTCGTATTTGGTTGCAATTTGGTTACAAATGTTGTATAATATAAAAGGTGGTGAAATCTCCCCAAAAAGTGGTGAAAAGTGGTGATTTTTCAACAGTTTGTTGAAAACACTGTTAGAACCCGATATCAGAGTAAAGGAGTGAATGACGATGAAGCCTCTTATGGGAACCTACAACCCTACGCTTGATTCAAAGGGCAGAATGGCTTTCCCCAGCAAGCTCAGAGATCAGCTCGGCGCGGGCTTCGTCATCACGATCGGTCTTGAAGGCTGCCTTTACGCCTATTCCGCAGAGGAATGGGAGAGATTTACCGAAAAGCTCAGAACAGTCACAGGTCCTGTCGGCAAGCAGGCTATAAGAAAGTATATGGCCAACTCCGTCGAGGCGGACTGCGACAAGCAGGGAAGAATGAACATCCCCGCAAACCTGAGGGATCACGCAGGCCTCACAAAGGATCTGATCGTAATCGGCAACATCGACCACGCCGAGATATGGGATCCTGAGCGCTACGAGGCTCAGAACGCTAAGTTCTCCGATGAGGAGATGGCGGCTGTCCTTGATGAGCTGAGCTTCTGATGAGCACATTTTCACATATACCCGTGCTGCTGACACAGTGCCTTGACGGGCTCGCAATAAAGCCCGACGGTATCTACTTCGACGGCACCTGCGGCGGCGGCGGACATTCCTATGAGATAGCATCACGGCTGGAGAGCGGCAGGCTCATCGGCACAGACAGGGATCCGGATGCGGTAAAGGCGGCATCACAGCGGCTTTCGGGACTTCCCGCAAAGGTCGTCCGCGCAAACTACGACGAGATACGCTCGGTGCTGAACGAAGAAGGCATCCCCTCGGTGGATGGCATACTTCTTGACCTCGGCGTTTCCTCACATCAGCTTGACACGCCGGAAAGAGGTTTTTCCTACCACGGTGACGCGCCTCTCGATATGAGGATGTCTCAGGAGGGCATGACCGCAGAGGAGCTTGTGAACACCTATTCACAGCGGGCTCTGACGGATATACTTTATAAATACGGTGAGGAGAAATTCGCCCCGAAGATCGCGGCGGCTATCCTCAGAAGCAGGGAGCAGGCTCCCGTAAAAACGACTGCGCAGCTGGCGGATATCGTCTGCAGCGCCTATCCCGCAAAATTCAGGCGGGATAAAAACCCCGCACGAAAGACCTTTCAGGCGATACGCATCGCAGTGAATGATGAATTCGGGCATCTGGAAAGAGCTCTCGGAGAGTGCTTTGACTGCCTTTCACAGGGCGGCAGGATGTGTGTGATCACATTCCACTCCCTCGAGGACAGGATCGTAAAGCAGTATTTCGCATCCCTTGCACAGGGCTGCACCTGCCCGCCGGATTTTCCGGTATGTGTCTGCGGCAACAAGCCGAAGGCGCGGCTCGTGAACAGAAAGCCCATCGAAGCGGATGAAAATGAGCTTGAGCTCAATCCCCGCAGCAGGAGCGCAAAGCTCCGCATCATCGAAAAGCTGTAAGGCGGCGGGCTAAACGACAGCACATCGGTCAATATAAAGCAGTGCAAAGGCGCTGCCGAAGAACGGAGGGTGATTTTCAATGGCTAATGTTTCGGCGAATGTTGCGAGATATGAGGAATTTGAGGAGCACCGCAGGATAAGAGAAGTTGCGCACCCCAAAATGGTGGTAACAAAGCGCTCACAGATACCCGATGCCATAAAGGCAGTGGGACTTATCGTTGTATGCGCAGCCATGCTGGCAGCGTGCATTTCAAGCAGGGCGGAGATATCCTCTGTTCATGCTCAGATAGTTGATGCCAAGGAAGAGGTAAGGTCTCTCAGGCAGGAAAACAGCCGTATGAAGACGGAGATCGAGGAAAAGAGCTCCCAGAAGGCTGTTGAGGAATATGCCGAGAAGGTTCTTGGTATGCAGAAGCTCGAGCGTTCGCAGACAGAATACATCACGATCGACAGCGGAAATGTTGTGGAAGTGACAAACAAGAAGGACAGTCTTCCCAAGAAGATCATGTACAGCTTTGAGAAGTTT
>CAMHMM010000347.1 GCA_946186215.1 uncultured Ruminococcus sp.
ATCGAACACCGACAGAACATAGTAGCGGTTTCTTGCCCTTGTCATTTCCAGCGCATTATTGACAAATCTGAGCCAGTTGCGGTAGACCAGATTGAATTTTTCGCTGTCGGCAAACCGCCTCTGCAGCACTGCATAACCCAGAGTCTTGTCGGAAAAATGCACTGCCGAAAAGTAGTAGACCGAGGGCTCTTCGCTTTTCTCAAAGAGCTGCGGCAGCATCAGTGATGTGTCAAAGGTTCGCTTGTCGCACGATCTGCATATATCATCTACTCCTGTATTCGAGCGCAGAAGCACAAGATCGGTCTTGTCGGTATAGCCCTTCATATTATCATTATCCGTATCGAGCCAGTCCGGACACAGGCAGAGATAGAAATTAAGAAAGGGTGATATGATATATGTCGAGCCGTAGATATTCGCAATGCACTCACCGGGATCAGATGATGCTGTCAGCTGCTCGGGAATATAGTTTTCCATCAGCAGGCCTATATCGATATTATCATCAAAAACATCCTGCGAATAGTACCTTGTTGTAAAGTAGAGCGATGATCTTACCGCTTTCATCACATCTGCCGTATCATAGGCGCACCCGCAGCTTTTTCCCGTGTGAATCATGGTGCGTGCATCTGTTTTGAAGGGCAGTATCTCCTTTCCGGGCTCGATGATGCGCCGTATCTGATCGACAGTATCGGCGGCGCATTTGGCAAAGTTTGACTCAACAGAGGTAAGCGACAGCTCTGCGAGCATTGCATCATCAGTGGCTTCAAAGCCCAGCACAACGATATCATCGGGAACAGAACCGCCCAGCTTTGTGTATTCATCGATAAAGCCCAGCGCCATATGATCGCTGGCAGCAATTACAGCATCGGGCTTCTTTATTTTACCACCTGCAATATCCTGTGCCAGCTTTATCCCGCTGTCATACCAGAAATCCCCGTAGATCCTGTGCTCGTCGGTGACCTCAAGACCGTGCCTGTGTATCTCATCGAGCATAACCTCAAGGCGTTTTTCTGCCTCGTGATTGCCCTTCATACCTGTGAGGATGCATATATCCCTGCATCCGTGAACATCTGCTGCATGGCGGCACAGCTCTCTGAGCTGCTCGTCATTGGAATTGTCGATAAAGTCAAGATCGGCATAGGGCAGACCGATGCATATTACAGGTGCATCCGTTTCCTTTTTTATCCTGCTGTAAAGTGCTTCTATGATATCGGTCCTGTTGGAATACATAAGGCTTATGCTGTCAAGGATTATCCCGTCGAACATCCCGAAATCAATAAGCTCGTATATTCTTCTTTCGCCCTCTGCGTAATCTGCGAAATAGAAGTCACAGTTGACCATAGAAGAAAATACCGCCAGATCGTAGCCGTATTTTTCACACTGGGCTGACACGCCACGACATACCCTTTTTGCATGAAAGGTATCCGGTACACAGGTAACAAGACAGAGCGTCTTTCCGTTTCTATTCTTTTTCATATGAAAGTCACCCTTTACAGCATGATCATACCGCGGCCGCTCATGAATAGATAAACTCAATGAAGGCCTTTATCTGTTCATCCCAGAAGCCCCATTCGTGAATGGCATCCTTCTTTTCAAAGCTCGTTGTATCCCATCCTGCAGCCCTGAGTGCATCAACGAACCTGCCGTGTTGGGGATAGAGAAAATCCGCAGTCCCGCAGCTTATATAAAGCCGCGGTTTATGCTCCGCTCCCGCGTTTTTCTTCATAAGATACATCGTGTCAGCATCGCTGCCCCTTATGCTTTTTTTGTCGCCAAAGATCCGCTGCCAGCTCAGATCACCCTGTGAATTTTCAACAAGGTCTGCCAGATCCACAGCGCCGCTGAAGCTTGCAGCAGCCGCAAAGCGCTCCGGATGAGTAAGTGCAAGGCGCATCGCACCGTATCCGCCCATGCTTAGCCCTGCCACATAGGTATCCTCGGGCTTTGTGCTTATTTTGAAAAAGCGGCGGCAGATCTGCGGGAGCTCTTTGCTGATATAATCCCAGTAGCGTTCACCGTTTGCCTCGTTGCAGTAAAAACTGTGATTTACCGCAGGCATGATGACCGCTAAATTGTGCGCTGCCGCATATCTTTCAACGGATGTACGGCGCATCCATATCGAATGGTCGTCGCTGTACCCGTGAAGCAGATACAGCACCTTCGGCAGCTCGCCCTCCTCTGATGCTGCAATGCCTATGCCCTGCGCTGCCTCGGGCAGAATAACATTGATCGAGGATGCAACATTAAGTGTGGATGAGAAAAAATCGACCTGTAAAAATGCCATCTGAATACCTCCTTTTGTGTTTATCGGCCGATAAGATACCGGCCTTATTTTTTCATGATAATATTCATGTGGTTGTACGGGACTTCTATACCGTTATTCCTCAATGCCTGGAATACCCTTGTGTAAATATCGTCCTTGACGATCTCCGTGCGCAGTCCCGATTTGCAGTAGACTGTCACCGACATGATAAGTGCGCTGTCCTGTATATCATAGAAATACACGGAAGCATATTCAGGTTCCTGACCGTTTTCAGACATCCCCGCCACTGAAAACGGGCTGTTCCTTATCGCATCAGCTATAATGCGCTTTGTCTGAACGATATCCGAATCATAGCTCACAGGGAACTGGAACTGGATACCGCGCGGTATATCACCGAAGCTGTAGTTTATCACTGACACATGATTGAGCATACTGTTGGGAATGACGATCTTCAGGTTATCTATTTTTTTGAGCACCACATGGCGCATGGTTATGCTCTCAACGACACCGACTGTGCCG
>CAMHMM010000348.1 GCA_946186215.1 uncultured Ruminococcus sp.
CAGTGACAGACTGGTATGTGAGCCATATCGGTTCCTTGTGATATTCGATCTTTGCGATGCACTCGCCGTTTTCGGGCGTTCCGTCGTATATCTCCAGATATACGGAATGAGTGCAGTTTGCATATATAGGCAAGGTCACCGTATCACTGCCGGGTATGCCGAAGTCCACATTCTCAAAGCCGAACCAGCCGTCTCCGGATGCAAATGCCGCGCCCTTTTCTATGCCGTTTCGTATATTATCCGTAGCGATGGTGTAAAGTCCGCCCGCTACGAAGCTATAGGGATCAAATGACGCTGCGCCCAGCCCCTCTCCTCTGAGAAGGATGGAGCTTATCATCCTGCACTGGGGCAGGCCGTTGTTTGTCACCGCACGCAGGCAGAACTCACCGTCTCCCTTGCAGCGGACTGTGACGATATCGCCTGCAACATCTGTGATCTCGGCCAGATTTGAGTCAATGCCGAGGATATTCGTTATCCTGTAGGAAATGTCATTTACACTTGTGTTTGCAGGATAAAGGACAACTCTGAACTTTATCTCCTGCCTGTCGGGTGTGAACACAAAGCTGTCGCTTTCAAAATCTATCTTTCTGACGGGGATGTCGTTTTCTTCGTCTGTCACATCCGCTTGTGTGTGTGTATTCTCTGTAAAATACGATGCGCCTTCGGGAACATCTCCCTCAACTGCCTTAAATGTGATCGTCTGCTCGGGGAGAGAGGGTGAACGCAGCGAAACTGTGATATCACCTGTCACATCCTTTGCGGCGATTATGGCAAGAAGCCTGCCTGAGAAAAGCCTTCTCGATGTGCCCTTGTACTCCTCAAAGTCGTTGGAGTCGCCGTTGTCAAGGCCTACGAGCCTGCCCGCACCTCTTACTTCGACAAACACGCGGTTGTTGGCGTTTCCGACTACCCTGCCCTCACTGTCAAGTGCAGTTATTTCAAGGTAGATAAGGTCGCTGCCATCGGCTCTGAGCTCGGTCTTATCGGGTTCAAGCGCGAATTTTGCCGTATCACCGAATGACGAAGCCGTATCCTCGGCTATCACATTCATATTTTCATCGTAGGCAACGGCTCTGAGCTCGCCTTTTGTATATCTGAGCTGTGTATCGACTGTGAGAGCATCGCCGTTTTCGTTGTCGATACTGCCCGAAGCGATCTCCTCACCGTTGAAGAATATCTTTACAAACGGCGCATTGGAAGCCGCCCTGATATCTATGAGCTGTCCCTCGGTAAAATCCCAGTATGGGAAGATATGCACAAAGGGAGCTGTTTTATAATCCGTCCAGCAGGCACGATAGATATACGCCTGATCCTTGAAAAATCCTGCGGTATCTATCTGGCCGAAATAGCTGTTCTTCGTATCGTAGGGAGTAGGCTCACCGATATAGTCAAAGCCTGTCCAGATAAACTGGCCTGCGCAGAACTTCGCATCCCTGTCCATGAGGATGCAATATTCGGAATTGACAGCGCCCCAGCCTGTGGTACAGTTGCCCAGAGCCGAACACTGCTTGTCATCATCTGCAAGCACCTTCTGTGAGAGCGGGAAGCGGTACACGCCTCTCGACTGTACTGTTGAAGCGGTTTCGGAGCCGTATATCATCCAGTCGGGATGCGCCTTATGATGCTCCTCGTAAAGTCTTTCGGTGTAATTATACCCCGCAAGCTTAACTATATCCGCACACTTCTGCGCGTTATCCCACTGCATATAGTTCGAGCCTATGGTAACATAGCCGTTCTTTCTCGTATCATGCTGTCTTACGAGATACATCAGCCTTGATGCTATCTCCTGCCCGTGATCATCTGCGTGGGTATCGTATATCTCATTGCCAAGGCTCCAGCCTATCAGTGAGGGGTGATTTCTGTCACGCCTTACCCATGAAGCCACATCTGCATCTGCCCATTCCCTGAAAAACCGGCCGTAGTCATAGTCGGTCTTTGATCTTTCCCACATATCAAAGCCCTCGCTGAGCACGAGGATGCCCATTTCATCGGCAATATTCATCACCTGAGGATCGGGCATATTGTGGGAGGTACGCAGGGCATTAACGCCCATAGTGCGCAGCTTTTTAAACTTTCTGCGCATAGCGGCGGGATTGAACGCAGCGCCAAGAGCGCCGTTATCATGATGGTCGCAGACACCGTGGAGCTTGATATGCCTGTCATTGAGGAAAAAGCCCTTATCGGTATCAAAGCGTATATCCCTGAACCCGAAGCGGACATTATCGATATGGACAGGCTCGCCATCCCTGTAAAGAGTTACCTCTGCGGTATACAGCACCGGAGCTGTGATATCCCACTTTTCGGGATCGGCAACGGTCAGGTCAAACTCATTGACCGAATATTTTACATCATATACTGAGTATTTGCGGACTGCAGCGGGAATGCTTTCTTCAAAGGCCGCACACATGGGACCGGCCGCCTCAGCGACTGTACTGCCGGATCTGTCCTTTATGCGCACGCCCACTTTATAAGCCGAAACACCCTCATCTGCAGGGCGGACACACTCAACGCTTATCACTGCCCTGCCGCTGCCGTCTGCGGAAACATACACGCCGTCCGGCAGGATATGGCTGTTTTCATAATGGATTATATGCACATTGCGGTAAATGCCCGCACCTGAGTACCAGCGGGTATTGGGGCATCTGTAATCAACACGCACCCACACGGTATTTTCGCCCTTTACAAGGTGATCCGTGATATCAACTTCAAATGTGGAATAGCCGTATTTCCACTCAAACACCTGCTCGCCGTTTATATAGACCTTTGAATCCATATAAAC
>CAMHMM010000349.1 GCA_946186215.1 uncultured Ruminococcus sp.
AGCTGCTTTCATCCCACGCCTTTCCGCTTAAAAAGAATGAATAGAGATGATCCTTATCAAATTTAAATGCGGCAAGGATCGCGTCGGCAAGATCCTCAAATGTATCGTCTGCTGATATCAGTATCTCTCTGTAGATATTCTTATCCAGTGATACCTTGATAAGATATGAGATCTTATTCTGTTTTGACTTTGTCATACAAACTCCCTGTGATATTATTTATTTTCGGTCTTATTGCTTTTTTGTATAAGGAATTCCCTGAACTGCTCGGCGGGCATGGGCTTTCCGAAGAAATACCCCTGCGCATAGTCGCATCCCGAGCTTCTGAGTATATCTGCCTGCTGCTGTGATTCTATTCCCTCGGCGATGGTGTCGATCTTTTTGGATTTGGCGATCTTCACCACGGCGCTGACTATCTCGCGGGAGATAGCATCGGTCTCAAGGAACATCACAAAGGAGCGGTCAAGCTTCAAGAGAGTGATGGGCAGCTTTTGTATGTACGAAAGGGAAGAATATCCTGTTCCGAAATCATCCATTGAGATGCGCACACCAAGCCTTCTGATCTCGTTCATCTGCTCAATAGCGTGGTTTATATCCCTGAGTGCAATGGATTCTGTCAGCTCAACATCAAGATATTCAGGCGCAAGTCCCGTTTCTTCAAGCGTATCACTGATGATCCTTGTAACATCGGTCTTATAAAAATCTATCGCACTGAGATTTATCGATACCGTAACGGGTGCAAGTCCCTCATCCTGCCACTTTTTGTTCTGACGGCAGGCCTCTTTGAGTACGAAATTGCTGATCTTTGTGATCATCATCGATTTTTCTGCGATTGGGATGAATTCCACAGGAGGAACTACCGAGCCGTCCGGCTTTATCCACCTGATAAGCGCTTCCATTCCGATGATGCTCCCGTCAGAAAGGGAAATTTTTGGCTGATAATAGAGTACGAACTCATTATTTTCAAGAGCTATCTCTATCTGGCGTTCTATCTTTGAGGTGTTTACAGAATTGCGCCGCAGCTCATTAGTGTATCTTACATATGTGTTCTTTATTCCGTCGGAATTATTAAGAGCAAGCTCAGCCAGATCAAGTACCTTTGTAAAGTCCTTTCCGTCACTGTCGGAAAGCTTGCAGTATCCCGCAGACAGGGTGATATTCTGCTGTTCAAGGCCGCTTCCTTTGATAAGCGAGATCTGAGACTGTATCTTCTGCAGCACCTTTTCGGGCAGATCGTCATTTTCATTGCACTTGATCAGAAGTGCAAAGTTATCGCCGCCGAGACGGGCGTTCCATGACCCCTCAGGCATAGATGCCATCGTGATAAGAGCAATTTTTTTCAAAAGCTCATTTCCCGTCTGATATCCGCAAAGATCGTTTATCAGGTGTATTTCGTCGATATCAAGAACGATCACCCAGTAATCCGCGCCGCTGTCCTGAGATGCTGTAAGTACCTCCTGGCCGATGGTGATGAAGCGGTTGCGGTTGCCTATCTGGGTAAGCTCATCGATATATGCCATTTTTTCGATCGTCAAGTCCTTTTGCTTGTCGTTAGTGATGTCGATAAGCACAGCGCCCTTGATATATACACCGCTGCTTTCGATGACCTTGTATCTGAAATTATACCAGTGGTAGTCGCCGTCTGCTGATACAGCACGAAACTCTATCGAATGTACATCATCATTATCAGATGAAGGCCTTTGCAGATTTGCAAAATGCTCCGCAAGAAATCTGTCAGCGGGATGTACCTTTTCGATAAGCTCCTCTTTTGTGACATATTGCTTGTCATCAGGAAAGCCCAGCATACTGCGCAGATTATAATTGGTGTAAAAATCCACTTCATTGGAATATCTGAGCAGCACACCTATTTCGGTGAGCTTCATTGTGAGGGCGTAGCGCTGTTCTGACTGTTCAAGCTTTGCAGAATAGTCCAGCAGCTCGTTTTTGAGCTTTTCCCTGTCGTTGAGATTATGGCTCACAGAGATATAATATGTCATCCCGTCGGCCTTGTTGCGGAACATTTCCGATGTAGACCACGCAACAAGGATATTTTCACCATGCTTGCTTTCTATTGAAAAGGTCGAATTATAGTCATTCAGAAAGCGGTCATTCTCGCTGATCTCAAAGGTCTCATCAGGGAAGATCTTTCTGAGTATTTCCCTGTCCTTCAGGTCTGCGGAGGTGTAGCCTGTGGCAATCGTAAAGAGAGTGTTGCAGTGGACCATCTCAAGATCCTCAGACCACAAAACGGCAAACATATTCATTTTGTCTGTAAGATCGCTGAGCCGCCAGAAGGTTGTCTGATTGCGGATAGAGAGATTGAGAAGATAAAATGCCATCACAAGAAGTGCAATGGTCAGTATCAGATATGCCAGTGCAATCAGATATCCGGCAAGGTGATGACCGAAATATCTTGTGATATCCATTATTCCCTTTACGCTGCAGCCGATTATTATCAGGCAGACCAGTATAAATACCAACATTTTTATCGGTTGGCCATCAGAAGATCGTTTCATGTCCTCACCTCCCTTTCGGAATGATTATAACCAATACTTGATAATATTATACTATTTTTTATTGCAAATGTCAATGATTATGTAAAAAATGCACATTTATCCAAAGAAAATTATTGTGACTATAATGTTTTATCATGTTAACAAAGGTTGTTAATTGAAAGAGTAAAATAAAAACCCCGATGCAGTCGCATCGGGGAGTGGTTGGGATGCAGGGATTCGAACCCCGGAAATGCCTGAGTCAGAGTCAGGTGCCTTAC
>CAMHMM010000350.1 GCA_946186215.1 uncultured Ruminococcus sp.
GCAAAAAGCTGTTCGTTATCATGCAGAACAGAATATCTTGCTATATCCTCATCGGTATCCGAGCACAGAACTATGCCAAGTGTCGGATTGTCACCTTCGGTGCGCTTGAGTTCATCATACATACGGATATACATATCCATCTGACCTACATCCTGATGTGTGATCTTTTTTGTTTTCAGGTCTATGAGTACAAAGCATTTCAGAATGTAGTTATAGAAAACAAGGTCGATGAAATAATCTTCCTTTTCCGTATGGATATGCTGCTGTCTGGCAACAAAGGCAAAGCCCTTTCCGAGCTCCATCAGGAATTTCTGCAGATTATCTATTATGCACTGTTCAAGATCGGATTCATGGTAGGACTCATCCTGCTTCATACCTAGAAACTCGGCAATGATGGGGTTCTTGATGAATTCCAGCTTGTCCTGCAGCGGTGAGGTGAGCGCCTTCATTTCATTTTCAACGCCGGACTTATCCTGCGATCTCAGTATCCTGTAATAGTACTGACTTGAAATGTTCCTTTGCAAGGTCCGCACGCCCCATGCCTGAGTATAGGCTTCGTTAGCGTACCAGCTGCGGGCTTTTTCATCATTGACCTGCAACAGCTTTTCATAATGTGACCAGGACAGTAATTGTGCGGTCGGTGTCGGCACAATTGATTTTCCGTCAGATTGTGCGGTCACTGTCGGCACAATTCCGGGGAAATACCTGTAAAATTGCAGAAACTTATATACTGTTCTTTTATTGAAACCTTTACCATAGTTTTCTGTAAGTTTTTCAGAAAGATTTTTTATGATCTCTGCGCCATATTCGGCTCTGTTATCGCCTTTAAGCTCTTCCTCGGCAATACGTTTGCCGATATACCAGTTCCTTATGACAAGTACGGTATCGACTGCCCGGTACGCAAAACGCCGTGAATTATCTATGATACCGCATATATCAGCTAATATATCGTTTGAGCTTGTATACTCCAGCATATTATTCACAATACCCTGATCAGATCTCATACCCGATAGCCCCCAGCTTCTCCCTGATCTCGTTTTCAAGTTCATGGGACTTCTTGAACATCTCGGACAGTTCGGAGGTGAGCCGTGTCATTTTCTCCTCGAATGGCTCGCCGTCGTCTTCCTGCTCTTCTATTCCCACATAACGCCCGGGAGTAAGGATATAGTCCTGCGCAGCGATATCCTGCGTGGTGGCAACTGCGCAGAAGCCTTTTTCATCGGCAAGTGCGCCGTTCTGGAATGCCTCGAATGTGTCGGCTAACCGCTGTATATCCTCATCGGTGAAATCGCGGTGCTTTCTGTCCACCATGTGCCCCATCTTGCGGGCATCAATGAACAGAGTTTTACCCTTCTGCTTCTTGCCCTTTGTGATGAACCACAGCGTAACGGGGATGGTAACGCTGTAGAAAAGCTGAGTGGGCATAGCGATTATGCCCTCGATAAGGTCATCTTCTATAATGCGGCGGCGGATCTCACCCTCACCGCTCGACTGTGTGGATAATGCACCGTTGGCAAGCACAAGGCCGATCTTTCCGGTAGGTTTCAGATGGTGGATCATGTGCTGTATCCATGCATAGTTGGCATTGCCTGCGGGAGGGATGCCATATTTCCATCGCACATCATCAAGGAGCTTTTCCTGTCCCCACGGGTGATAATTGAAAGGAGGGTTCGCCAGAATAAAATCTGCTTTGAGAGTAGGGTGAAGATCATTTGTGAACGTATCCGCATGATACGGACCGAAATTTGCATCAATACCGCGTATTGCAAGGTTCATCTTCGCCATTTTCCATGTATCCGCATTAGCTTCCTGTCCATATACAGAGATAGTCCCGCGCCTGCCGGAATGTGCCTGGATGAATTTTGCACTCTGAACGAACATACCGCCCGAACCACAGCAGCAGTCATACACACGGCAATTTTCAAAGGGACGCAGGATAGATACAAGTGTTTTTACCACGCTTGACGGCGTATAGAATTCGCCGCCGCCTACGCCCTCTTTTTCGGCGAACTGAGCTATACAGTATTCATAGGTGCGTCCAAGGAGGTCTTCGCTTTCCTCTGTATCGGTCATATCAATATTATTCGTGAAAATATCCACTACATCGCCCAAAACACGCTTGTCAAGGTCGGGATTGGCATAGTTCTTGGGCAGAGCGTTTTTGAGGCTGCTGTTATCGTCTTCAATGGCTCTCATGGCATTATCTATGATAGTACCGATCTCAGGAGTGTGAGCAGCAGCGGCAATAGTGCTCCATCGAGCTTCCTCCGGAACAAAGAACACATTTTCACTTGTATATGCATCGGGATCGTCCTCGAAACCGTCACCTTCGGCAACAAGCTCCTTGTAGCGTTTATCAAAGGCAGCGGAGATATACCGCAGGAAGATAAGTCCGATTATGACTTTTCTGTATTCAGCCGCAGGAATATGTCCCCAAAGGACACAAGCCGCATCCCATAACTGCTTTTCAAAACCTATGTTAGCATTTGTCTTTTCCGCCATGATAGAGCCTCCACTCATAATGATATAACTATCCAAGTATAATTATAGCATATTTGTAATTATTTCACAATCCAATCAAAACGATTTGTGAAATGAGTATAAAAAGGGATGGGCTATGTTGTGCATAATGTCAAACGCCACTCAGATGGAATCTATTAAAGGTAAAAAAATTGTTTTTCTAATAACTATAATGATATCATATAAAAATGCTCACGGAAAAGGTATGTCATAAACCTATTCCGTGAGTTGATTTTTAAAATCTCATATG
>CAMHMM010000351.1 GCA_946186215.1 uncultured Ruminococcus sp.
CTCTTTCTGCTTCCGTGAATGTAACGCTTTCTATGGAGGTGCAGGGGAAAACGCCGTCATTTGCGTGCATCACGAAAACATATTTCGGCGATGCAAGACGGGCAAGGTCGGACTGCTGTGCAGTCACTCTGTCAAGGCTCGTTGGCGGAGATGAGACTGCCGCCTTCTGTGCGGCGAGCCTTAACAGGTCAATAAATTCCCGCACAGACATTTTGTCTTTGCATACATCGCCCATTGATGAAAGTATCTGTCTTATCCTGTCAGTGACCTGACCTGTGATGAGCCTTTGCTCTGCTGTGTCCGCCGCGGAAGGATCCATATCGTCTATCAGCTTTTCGGAAACCTCTGCTGCGCTTTCAAACATCTCCAGTACAGCGTCTGCTATCTGCGTTCCCGTAACATCGGTGACCTTCTGCCTGAGAGCTCTGACAGGCTCGAGAAGCTGCTGTCTGAGGCTGTCCATATCTCCGTCGGGGAAGGTACTGTTCCATGTGTTCCCCTCGATATCCCACTCATAGACATAGTTTTCCAGTTTATGGATATTTTCCTCATCTATGCCTGTGAGTCCAGTTTTGGCAAAGGAAAGGATATCCTGAGTATCTGCCCTGACGGTAAGCGAGAGCGCGAGCAGGATAAATCTTACCAGCCGTGTGCCGAGCGCCGGTATCTTGCGGTCACTGTAATATTTTATATTGTATTTATCAAAATAATCTGACAGGACGGAGATATCCTCGTTCATATTCCTTGAAAGCACGGTTATCTCGCTGAACGATGCCCCCTGCGCCACAAGGCGGCGGATTTGCGAGCAGATATACGCACACTCTGTATATAGATCGGGAGCCTTTGCGATGACGATATCTCCCGTATTTTCACCTGAATATTTGCGAACGGGCATTTCAAAAAAGTTTTCCGCCATATGGGTGAGCATAGGAGAGCTGCTGCGCTTGAATCCCGTGAATTCACGCTTTTCTATCTCGACCGGGAATGAATATTTTTCCTTTGCGGCGATGGATGTGAATGTTGCCGAAACTGCTGCGAATGCGTTTTTGAGCCGTTCGTCGGGTGTGGTAAGGCTCACTGTCAGCTCATTAGAAAGGCCTGCCATTTCACGGATAAGCTTGTACTGGTCGCCTGTGAAGCTTTTGAATTCGTCGATGAAGATAAATTTATCCTTGAAAAAACCGCTCTGTGGTGCAAGCACAGAGGCAAGCAGGGTATCATCCGCGCTGTCACGAAGCCCCGAGTCCTGTATTTTATCCTTGTATGCGGAATAGATAAGGCCGATATCCGTGAGCTTGTCATAGAACGACTTTTCCCTTGCCTTTTCCGTCACCTCGGCAAGCGCCTCGGGAGTAAGGGACGAATGTGTGAGCTCGTTTATCATATCCGCGCAGGTGCGCACAAAGCCGGGTGAGCCCGCCTGCTTTGTAAAATAATAAAGCTGCTCCTTTTCCTTCGTTTCCTTTATCGCCATGCTGAGAAACGCAAGCTTTGCAGTACTGTCTGCGGCCTCTTTTTCGGGTGGTATCAGTGTGAAGATGCGGTTTCTGATCCTTTCAAGGGAGAGCACCTCCACCAGCCCGCTGTTGTAGAGCTTAACACCGAGAAAATTATAGAGCTTTTTTTCATATTCAAAGGTGAACTGATGGGGCACCACCGCAAGGCATTTCTTTCCTGCCAGAGCCTTTTCCCTTATCTGCTCCATTATCGCATATGATTTTCCCGTACCCGTATTTCCGTAAAATATATTTATCTTCATTTTCTCACCGCTTTCGGTTTTTATCTATTATAGCACATTGCGGGATAATAATCAAGAAAAACATACCGCCGTCCGTACAATCAATACGGACGGCGGTATGTATGTGTTTTCAGTCTGAGCCGAAATGCCTTTCAAGTGCCTTGTTGATCTTGTCGATGTTCAAAGCGGTATGTGACATTTCCAAAGAACCTGGACTATCTGATTCGTGAATACTGCCTGAAGATGATATAGAATAATATGATGTACCTCTTGCGCCGAAACTGTTTTTTGCATTTATACCACAGAACAAATATGTTTTATCCTGACTTAGTGTACCGCTTGTCAATCTTACACTGGATGGATCCTTAAAATTGCTTGAAGCTTTAATCACCATATCATATGCTATTTTATCATCGCCGAAAAGCATATTGTTATATGCAAACACAATTCCGATGATGATCAGTATTACTGCCACTACACCTATCAACGCTTTGTTGTTTGATGATCCTTGTGAATATGATGAAGTTGGTGTCGTGGTAGATTCATCTGTTTTTGATACAGAACCGCTTGTTGATTGACCGCAATACCTACAAAAAGCAGAATCATCGGATATTGATTTTCCGCATTTAGGACAAAACATATTTACACTCCCATTCAATTTTTTAGACTCACAGTAATCATTACAAAACAATTTCCACCGTTATCAACATAAGTTTCAGCATATATACCGATATACTTTCCATCTTTATATAAATCATAACTATAATCGTACATCTCGCTATCACTGTTATCAGAACAGTTCTCAACTTTATATCCATAGCTTTCAAGAGCACTGCGGTATCTGCCGGCCGAAGACTTTCCTGTGCTTAATCTATAATCAGTACGAGTAGCAATAATCGGTTTGTTAGAAGAAGTTTTATTTGTTTGGTTTTCAAATCCGTAGTCTGATGGATTTGGAAATCCTGAAACAGATGACGATTGAGAGTAATTACTTGAACTTGAAGATTCAATAGAATTA
>CAMHMM010000352.1 GCA_946186215.1 uncultured Ruminococcus sp.
GATAGCATTTGCCGTACCCTTGTACCACTCAGCGCCGAGAGCGGTCTGATAGGGAGGCAGGCAGTGAGCGCCGCCGTACTGCTTGTCAAGATCCCAGGGCTGGCCGTTGCCGATATAGTCATTGAGCACGAGAGGCTGATACTGTGTAAGTACACCTACTGTGTCTATTCCCGAGTTCACGCAGTTGGAGAGAGGAAAGTCGATTATCCTGTACTTTCCGCCATAGGGTACAGCAGGCTTTGCCATATCCTGTGTGAGCGCATAAAGTCTGCTTCCCTGACCGCCTGCCAGAAGCATTGCTACGCATTCCTTCTTAGTATACATGCTTTTTATCCATCCTTTCTGACAAAACCGCATCACAGCGGGCATATCTCACTTCCGCTGTGCCGCAGTTTTTATGCAATAAATTACCGATCAATTTTCCTCTTCGGTCTTCTTCTTTCCGCGTCCCTTTTTAGGCGCAGCCTTTACCTCTGAGGTCTCAGCCGTCTTAGCCGCTTTGGAGGCATCTGCAGATTTTGCTGTGCGCTTTTTCTTCGCGGGCTTAGCGTCAGCCTTCTTTGCAGTATCGTCCGAAACAGCCTGATCGGTTATGTCAATTACCTTTTCTTTTTTGGTCTTTGACTTCGGCTTGGTCTTGGGAACATACTTGAAGTACATTACCGAAAGACCCGGTATGTTAAGGGTAATGGAATAATCATACCCATGCATAGCAAATTCCTTTGCCTTGATCTTACCGTTGTCCACTTCTCCCGAGCCGCCGAATTTAAGGTCATCGGTGGAAAATACCTGCTCGTATGTACCGTCATAGGGAACGCCTATTCTGTAATCCACACGGGGTACGGGAACAAAGTTGCAAACGATTATGATCTCGGAGGGATTCTCGGGATCGGAATTGTCGATCCTGCGGAATGCGATGATAGACTGTGTGTAGTCATCAGCACTTATCCACTTGAAGCCGTCCCATGAATCATCATTCTTCCACAATGGCGAATTGCTCAGATAGAAACGGTTGATCTCCTTGAAGAATTGATGCATTCTCTGGTGTGCGTCAAAGCCGAGAAGGAGCCAGTCAATCTCCTTTTTGTAGTCCCACTCGATCACCTGTGCAAGCTCTGTGCCCATAAAGTTGAGCTTCTTGCCGGGATGAGCCATCATATAAGCTATGAACGCTCTTTCAGATGCCCGCTTGCCCTCCATAGACGGGCTCGACATCTTTCCGTAAAGGGAGGCCTTGCCGTGAACTACCTCATCATGGGAGATGGGAAGGATATAATTCTCACTGAAGCAGTAGTAGAACGAGAATGTGAGCTTTCCGTGGTTATTTGCCCTGTATATGGGATCGAGCCTCATATAATCAAGGGTATCGTTCATCCAGCCCATGTTCCACTTGAAGTTGAATCCCAGACCGCCTACATCAACAGGCTTTGTTACCTTAGGCCACGCGGTGGATTCCTCTGCGATCATGAGCACATCGGGATTTCTCGCAAATACTGCGGAATTAAGCTTCTGCAGGAACTCCACTGCCTCATAGTTCTCTATGCCGCCGTCCTTGTTGGGGCGGTATTCACGCCTGTCATAGTCAAGATAGAGCATTGATGCAACAGCATCCACTCTCAGGCCGTCCACATGGAATTTCTCTATCCAGTAAACCGCATTTGAGATAAGGAAGGAACGAACCTCTCCCTTGCTGTAATCAAATACTCTCGTGCCCCATGATGCGTGCTCTTTTTTAAGGGGATCTGCATATTCGTAGCAGTCCGTACCGTCAAATTCAAAGAGACCTGATGCATCCTTGGGGAAGTGGGCAGGAACCCAGTCCAGTATAACGCCGATATTATGCTGATGGAAGATGTCGATCATCTTCATGAAATCTTCCGGTGTGCCGTATCTTGAGGTGGGAGCATAGTAGCCTATTACCTGATAGCCCCATGAGCCGTCAAAGGGATACTCCGCAAGGGGCATGAGCTCAACATGGGTATAGCCCATATCGTTGAGATATGCGCTCATCTCCTCTGCAAATTTAACATAGTCAAAGGGTGAGCCGTCCTCATACTGCTTCCATGAGCCAAGATGCGCCTCATAGATATTCATGGGCGACTTATAGACATTTGTGGAATGCTTGCGGTCATACCATGCATCATCGTGCCATTCGTATGAATAGATGTCAAAATACTTCGTTGCGGTATTCGGTCTGAGCTCCATGTGTGTACCGTAGGGATCGGCCTTGTCGGTAACGCTCATGTGGTTTGACTCGATACTGTATTTATATGTGAAGAAATTCTCTACATTCTCTAAGAATATTTCCCACACTGACTGATCGCTCAGTCTGTACATGGGGTTTTTATTTCTGTCCCAGTCGTTGAAATCGCCTATAAGCGAAACTGACTTTGCCTTTGGTGCCCAGACTCTGAAAAATACTCCTTCCTTGCCGTCCTTGACACCCTTATGCTTCCTTCGTGGAACACAAACAGCGGAAACTCGTAATCTTCGATAGAATTTACAGTATTGCTCATACGATCTTCCTTTCATTGTATTTCCCTGTGGGGAGATGGTATATCATCTGCGGAATATCCTATCCGCCCCTTTCATAGATGAGTATACATTTATATTTATATTAACAGATTATATAGTAAATTACAAGAGGAATTGTAAAATTTCTATAATAGTTATACAAAGCCCTATATGCTCTTGTGCATTTTGACGAAGTGCATATATAAAAACT
>CAMHMM010000353.1 GCA_946186215.1 uncultured Ruminococcus sp.
GTCCCAATCAGGCATATCCGGCATCATAGGCATCATAGCAGGCATCTCAGCAATAGTAAGGGTTACGGATGTACCCTTTACAGCAGTTACCTTACCGATCTTGATATTTTCGGGTGCCTTTGCCTGTGCTGCTGTAACAGCCTTGTTTGTCTGAGCAGTCACAGCGCCCGCAGAAACAGCCGGAACAGCCGCCGTCATAGCGCATACGAGCGCAATACTGAATAACACCTTTGCAGAACCATGTGATCTTTTCATAATATCATTCCTTTCATTTATAACAGGTCTCCCTGTATGATGATACTATATCACATATTCCTTAAAATAATCTTTAATCACAAAAAAAAATATATGTAGAATAATTTCAGGTATAAAAGCTCCTAACTTCCAATGAGCGTTCCTTTATAAAAGAAAGTACGGGAGGGTGCAGGCTCAGCCTGCCGGAAAAATTTATGCTTGACGGAAACAGTATTCACTGCTATAATTATATTGCATATAAAAGGTTGGAGGTAATTGCGATGAGTTCAGGCAAAAAGCGCTTTAAGTGGTGGCTGATACCCTTGAGCGTTGTGGGTATCCCCGTTGTGGCATACGGGATCTATTTAGTGACTGTTTTTGCAAGATACAGCCGCATTGAAGACAACACGCCCCTCGATGTAAAAGGAAATGCGGATATCTCGGCACAGACCAACACCGAATACACCGCATTAACATATAATATAGGCTTTGGCGCATACACGCCGGATTTCACATTTTTCATGGACGGCGGCAAAAGCAGCCGTGCTGAATCCGCAGAAAGCGTTATACACTGCACTGACGGCGCTGCACAGACCTCGCTGGAGTTTGATCCCGATATCGTGCTTTTTCAGGAAGTGGATACGGATGCAGACAGATCCTGTCATGTAGATCAGACAAAAATGATCGACGATGTATTTATCGAAAAGGGTTACGACAGTATATTTGCGAATAATTACCATTCATCGTACCTTTTCTACCCGATACATGAGCCTATCGGTGCATCTGAGTCGGGACTTCTTTCGGAAATACGCTTCAATGTGACCTCATCACTAAGAAGACAGCTTCCCGTTACAGATTCACCTATGAAAATAGTCGATCTCGACCGCTGCTACAACATCATGCGCTGCCCTGTGGAAAACGGCAAGGAACTGATCGTTATCAATACCCACCTTTCCGCCTATGGCACAAACGAGGCAAACGGAAATGCTCAGCTTGAAATGATGTTTAAAGATATGGCTGCAGAGTATGCCAAAGGAAATTATGTTATATGCGGCGGAGATTTCAACCACGATTTCACAGGAGATTCAAGAGAAAAGCTCAATCCCGGCACCGACAGGATATATGCATGGTGTATGCCCTTCCCAGAGGATGCGCTTCCGGAAGGCTTTTCAAGATGTATGGACTATTCCTGCGAGCTCATGGGCACATCAAGATACACGGATGTTCCCTACTCTCCCGACAGCTCCTTTGTTGTAGTACTCGACGGATTCATCGTTTCAGACAATATTAAATGCAACAATGTGCGGATGATAGACAACGGATATATCTACAGCGATCACATCCCCGTTGTGATGGATTTTGAGCTTCTGGATGAATGATATGTACCGCATTGACCACAAATAACGGAACAGATCTTAGAAAAACATATCAAATTAAATCGCTGCGTGTGATACAATAACACACCTCGCCTGCAGGCGATTTATTTTCCCTTTTGAAGCGTTCCACCGTATCGGTGATGTGCATTCCGGATTTCTGCAGCACGCGGCCTGATTTAGTGTTTTCTGCCCTGTGATATGCTTCCAGCCTTTCAAATTCCGTATATGAGAAAATATGACCGATAAGCCCTGTCAGTGCTTCGCCTGCATAGCCGTTGCCCCAGCAGCTTTTGCTGATGCAGTATTCTATCTCTGCCGCACGGACATCCGACCATACCTTGCACAAGGCTATCTGGCCTATATTCTGCCCGCTTTTCTTCTCAATGATCGCCCATCTGTAAAATGCCGAATCATTATAGCCCTCGATGTATTTTGAAAGAAGCCCCTCTGCCTGTGATATATCCGTATACACAGGTTCACCGTATTCATGCTGTATATCCGGATCAGCCACCCAATTTTTGAGCATATCTTCAGCGTCACCTTTATGGAATTTACGGCATATGAGCCTTTGTGTTTCAAAATCGACTGTTCCGAAGTGATCCATTAATATTTCCTCCCGAATATCAAAGCTCTATCATATGTTTTCTGTTTTTACATAATCCCGGTCATCAAAAGTGTACCGCAGATCAGTTAAAACCGTTTGCTGATGATCTGCGGTCTGACATTGTCAATTATAGCATATCGTATAACACATAGTCAATAACTACTTTTTATTCATTGAGCCATAAGAAAGTTTTGTGTAAGTATTCACTGGCGAAAACAGGTATTGATAAATCAGTTTTGATTATTTGAAGAAAGTGCTGCGTAACCGCAATGGTTATGCAGCATTTTTGTATTTCATACTGTAACCAACACTGATAACTATGACAATGCCAAAACAATAGTGAATATCGATCTGCTGAGTTTGTAATTTTCTGTTCATTCTTACTCTAAAACAAATTTATACTTTACACTGTCAGCTATAAGTATAACTTATCATACA
>CAMHMM010000354.1 GCA_946186215.1 uncultured Ruminococcus sp.
CATACATAAGCGGCGACGGCAGAGTAGACGGAAAGACAGTAACAATGCTTGACGCACCTGAGGAAGAATATCCTGAGGTAACGATCAGCAAGAAGGCAATAGTCGGAAATCAGGAAGGCAGCGACGAGCTCGAAGGAGCAACGCTGAAGATCACAAGTGACGAAGCAGGCGAAAATATAGTTAATGACGCAGTGACCGGAACACCCATATCATGGACGACCGGAAGCGAGGCAAAGACATTCAGCCTGAACCCCGGAACTTATTACCTGATCGAGACAGACGCACCTGACAACTATCAGATAGCAACGACGATCAAGTTTACCGTAGCAGATGACGGAACCGTAACATACATAAGCGGCGACGGCAGAGTAGACGGAAAGACAGTAACAATGCTTGACGCGCCTGTACCTTCCACAGTATCCATCGACAAAATGGATATCACAAAGGAGAATGAGGTAACCGGAGCAAGACTCACACTTCAGCTTTCTGCTGATGATGTTCAGGCAGGAAAGAGCATTCCCGACCAGCCCGACCTGACAGAGGTTGTTACGATCGTTGATGGAAAGGTTGCAACTTGGATATCCAGTGGTACACCCGTTGTATTTACGGATCTTCCCGATGGCAGCTATACTCTGACAGAGACAAAGAACGGCACTAACCCCATCACAGACGGAACGAACGAGTATGAGGTCATCGACACAGCGCTCACATTCACTATCGAGGGCGGTGTGATAACATCCGCAAGCGGAAAGACCGAGATCGATACTACAGGCTTCTTCGATGTAAGCGGCAATGTGATCGTAGTCTGCGACGCAAGAAAGGCAGAAGCAAAGTCCACCGTAACACTCAACAAGAAGGATGTTTCGGGTAATGACGAGCTTGCAGGTGCAGTTCTGAAGATCTTTGAGGAAGGCAACACAGAAACTCCCGTTGCTGAATGGACATCCGTGATCGGCGAGACAAGAAATGTTGAGCTCGAGGACGGCAAGACATATATCCTCGAAGAATCCGGCGACAGCGTAGTTGATTCTGATGGATATGAGTACAAGATAATCACTTCAAGGCTCGTATTCACTGTTGAAAACGGCGTTGTGACCGCATCTGCAGCAACTACCGGAGATGTAAAGACAAGCTATGATGCTTCTTCCGATGATGGTTTCTTCTATGTGAATGGCTCGGAAGTAACAATCTGCGATGCTATGAAGAAGTATCCCGTAAGGTTCACCAACAGGCTCGTAACCGACGATTCAGAGCTTCCCGATGCACACATCGTGATAACTCAGATCGACGAGGACGGCAATGTGATCGCAACTGCTGAGGAATTCACCTATGACAAGCACGAGGAAGGTGCACAGTCTGATAAGGTTGATCTCAAGCCCGGTATCTACACGATCACAGGTAATCCTCCGACCGGATATGTATTCAGCGAAACAAGCGAAAAGGATAATCCCAAGAACTATGGCGACAAGCCCGACGGCAAGGATTATTTCAGTGTTACTATCCAGGTCGACAAGGACGGCAATGTAACAGTTATCGACGGCAGAGACACAAGCAGCGAAGACGGCGAGCTCAAGGTCAAGGTAGTAGACGAGCAGATAGAGGGCAAAAAGGTTCCTACTATCTATATCTACGAAAAGCCCGTAGTGCTTGAGCCGAAGATCACCATTCCTGAGAGCATCAAACCCAGCGACATCACCGTAGTGATCAAGCCCAAGGACGGTCAGGATATCTCCAAGACAGATCTTCCCGAAGGCGGCAAGATCAAGGATGACGGATCTATCGAATATCCTTATGATGACGGTAAGAAGATAGAGAAGCTTCCCATAGGTGATTACACCATAGAGGTCACAGTTGAGGACGGCATCGGACGCAAGGTAACAGTTCCCACTGATTTCACCATTGATGAGACAGGTATGATCAAGGGACCTGAGAATGGCAAGGGAAAGAATGACAACACCGAAGTTTATAATGAGCTTCCCATTACTATTCCCGAGTTCGGTAACGGCAGCACAAAGCCCGGTCCGAGACCTCATCCCACAACTCCTTCAACTCCCACAGGCCCCAGCGGCAATATTCCTCCCGTAGAATCCGGTGAACCTACGATAGGCAAGAAGGTTAATCCCGATGTTACACCTGAGGATGTAGGCGCAGGCGCAGCTGTTACAGATGAAGGACAGAGCGAGACAGAAAACAGCGATGTTATGATGATATTTGCAATTTGCGCTATGCTTGCTGCAGTATCCGTAGTAACAAAGAAGCTGCTTGGAAGCAAGGAAAAGTAATTCACGCTTCACAGTAATTTTGACCGGGTCCTTTGGGATCCGGTCTTTTTCTTAATAGTGCTCAGAAAGGAACGACAATGATCATACAGGAAATTGACGGGATAAAATTCAGAACAAAAACAGCGCATGACCTTACTTTCATTAAAAAATACGGAAATGTCTTTTCGGTAATAGACCAGACAGGCTCGGGCTGCATATGTTTCGGAGTACAGGATAACGAGCGCAGATACTTCATTAAGGTGGCAGGCGCAGATACGGCAGAAGCTGAATGCTCCCCCGAAAGTGCTGTAGATACGCTCAAAAATGCGGTATCGAT
>CAMHMM010000355.1 GCA_946186215.1 uncultured Ruminococcus sp.
CAGAGTGCAGACTAATATCCGACGCAGATACTAAAGTCAGTGCTTTAGTCGGATATTAGTTAGCACACTATATTTATTGTGCTTGGACGATCTCCCCCAGTCACGCCTGTGGCGCGACAGCCCCCTCCCCGAGGGAGCCTCTCAATTCTACCGATATATCTGCTGATCTGTTAAGTTGATGACATTGCTTCGGAGAGAGCACCTTCTTTGAGGACGGCGAAACGCCGCTGTTGCCAGTATACTATTTTGCAGGAAACCACTCATTAGCAGTCCGTAACTTCCATTTTTGGTATTTATATATGGTCACTCATCTGGTTCCTTTTGAAAATGATACAGAGCGTCGGAAATTTGAACAGAAGGCGGAAGAAATGAAAGACTACTGTAATACGACCTTCTGCTCTTCCGTGTGTATGCTCTGTGATAACTGTGACGGGTGGAAATATGCCCCCTGCTGTTACAAAGAGGATGAAAGGAAGGAGTTCAATGACAGGGCTATGATGAACAGCTATGCCATTATGCTCTACCCTTACATCAAAAAGAATGCCCTTTCCTTCAGCAAAGCGGCGAGGATCCTTGAAACAGACGAGGCCACACTCACAGAGATCTATGATTCGCTCGGTTTCAGAACCAATAACAAATAAGCTTGTATGATAAAGCTCCTTCTGCAAAGGCAGAGGAAGCTTTATTCTTATGTCAGTATCCGGAGCGCTGCGGTCATACAAACAGCACACAGAAGATCGCCGCTCTGCTTAACAGACAGAGCGGCGAAGAAGTTATGAAAGAGTCGGGTTTGATACTAATCTTATTCTAAACTGTTGATTTGTCAGGAGTGATCAGTGGTCAGTGAATGCCCGAAGGGCATCCAAATGAGCCTTTAATTTTGCTTAACACAGCCATATAAAGTCCTGTACCGAGTGAATAAAAAACTCACAACATGTATCAGAAACTGACAACTAACAACTAAAAACTAACAACTAATCCCCCTCCTGTGAAAAAAACTTCGTTATTTTAGCACACACATACCTCATCGTTCTTTCGGACGGCAGGTGTTTGCATCTTACCCGGCAGCATACAGGCCTTTTTACAAACAGCAGTCTTGCTCCCGGGAATACCCTGCTTGCGGGGAAGAAAATATCATTATCGGATGCGAAAATTATAACGGGAGCGCGGAATTGTTCCAGTTCCTCACGCTTGTATTCCTTCGGCGGGCGCATCTCCATTTTGTAGGAGGACATCATCAGGTCAAAAAACTCATTCATCTGCTCATCATCCTGATCGGACATAACAGACATTATCCCGCCGAGAGCTTTTTCGGAGGGCGCAAAGTAATATTTCATCATCGGTACGGTCATGGTGCGGATGATGGGGATGAGCGGGCCGTGTGCTATCCCCGAAGGGACTACAAGTGCGATCTTTTCTATCCTTTCGGGAGATATCCGCGCAAGGGAAAGTGCCATAGCCGAGCTGTAGGATGACACAACGAAGGGTATCCTGTCTATTCCCATACGGTCAAGCACCTCGGTGAGCCATTTTCCGAAATCCTCCCTGTTAGTATCAAGTGTGCGGTACGGATCACTCTTTCCCGGCATACCTATCACATCAGGGGCAATAAGGCAGTAGTTATCGAGCAGCCTGCGGAAAAGTGCAAGATTTATGGGCGTGATGCCGTTGCCGCCGTGTACTGTAAGTATGCGGGGCTTTGTTTCATCACCCGCTATGATGATATGTGTCCTGCCGTAGGAAGTATCTGTGTATTCTTCCCTGTATTTTATGCCAAGCGATGCCATTGCCCTGTCATAAAAGCTGTGCATCCGTTCCATAGCCTTCTTGTTTTTATAAACGAATTTTTTCATAATTCTCCGATCCGCATTTTCTTTGCTTTGTATGGCATTTTTTGTTACACTATTCTAATCCTAAAAAGCAGTCTGAGATCCACGACCTACAAGTAATGCTATGAACCATTTCATTAGTAAGATCTTGAATCGTATATCTGCTATTTCTTTATTCTTTTTTCCCTCATATTTCAACATCAATACTTTTAATCGCCTGCTGATATTCTTGTCCTTTGTCTTTTTTTCAAGTTCTCTTACTTTTTTGTATTCTTCTTCACTTATTTTAAAACGGTTCATTTCATCACCCCGTTTTATTATACCACTTTTTTTGCTTGTCAATAATTTAGATTTAGATTAGTATAAGCAGAGCGGCGTAGAAGTTATGGAAGAGTCGGGTTTGAGCTGATACCTCAAACTCTATATTTATATGGTCGCCCGAATTGAGCTCCAGCGTGAGTAGGTTCGTGTCCCATGTGCGCTGTATATCCGCAGATGCGATATATGTACCCTTGCCCCAGGGCTCCTTATGAGAGATATCGAGAGCGGTAAAGTCTTCGATGAAAAGGCTCACGCGGTTTTGTGACGGAGCGTTCATAACGATCTCAACAACAGCTTTATCATTGTCGATATTCACCGCTGTCACATTATAGTCGTGCAGTCCCGAATCTGCGATAAACTCAAACATTTCTTCTTCTCCCTGATGCTGTCACTTATATTCATTAACGATAATTTTCCATCAGTGCGTTCTCGTTTACTAT
>CAMHMM010000356.1 GCA_946186215.1 uncultured Ruminococcus sp.
CTCTCAGTCAGAGCCCTGCGGCCTTGCTCAGATGATAGCCATGCGTTACGGAACGCTCCCTATCGTCCGTGAAACGGGCGGTCTGCGCGACAGTGTAAAGGATGCGGGCAATGAGGACGGCAACGGCTTTACCTTCAAGACCTATAATGCACATGATATGCTGGGCGCCGTATCCCGCGCTAATGATTACTATCATTCCGATAACTGGGAAAAGCTGGTAAAGCATATTATGAAATGTGATTTCAGCTGGGATAAATCGGCACAGCTTTATATCGGGCTTTATGAGAGCCTGCTTAACTGATAAAGGAGAAAGACAATGGCAGCTAATACCGAAAATGTTATACTCTGCAACTGCATGAATGTATCGCTCTTTGATGTTGAGGATGCAGTTCACAACTCACCCACATTTACCGATCTCGAAAAGGAGTTTGAAGAGGTTCAGCAGATGACAGGCTGCTCCACAGGCTGCGGCGGATGTCATGACAAGATCCTCGATGCTATCTCTGAGATCATGAGCAAGTGACAGGTCAGCAGAATTCACAGCCATAGAAAATGTTACAGTCCGCAGCGCCCGGAAATGAGCCCTGCGGACTGTTTTTTGTGTGTAAATGAGGGCATAATATACATTTTGCGGCAATATTATTGACCGCAGATGCATTTTTCGGAAAACTTTTCTGAAAAATCGCCAAAATAATTGATTATTGATCCCGAGTGTGATATAATTAATATGTATTTTGTTTTTGCGGTGCTAAAAACGGCTGAATTCTGTCGGATGCCGTTCGGTGCTTTTCAACCGGCAGTTGAAAAGACAGCGTTTTCTCAAAAGATCGGTTATTGAATCCGGCGGTTTCCTTTGCTACAATATAGGCATAGGGAGGCGGTAATATGGAAAACAGGATCGCAGGAATGATAATCGCAAAAAGAAAGGCTCTTGGTTTTACACAGCAGAATATCGCAGACAAGCTGGGCGTTTCCTTTCAGGCTGTGAGCAAATGGGAAAAGGGGCTGACCTATCCCGATGTAGAGCTTCTGCCCGCGCTGGCGCACGAGCTTGGTACAACGGTGGATGCATTGCTGGGCTACCCCGCAGACCCGCTGACGGTATACGAGGAACGCTACAAAAGCGAGGAATACTACTGGGGGCTCAAGCCCAACGATCTTTGCTACGAGATAATGCGGCTGCGTCCGCCTGTCAGACCTTACCGTGTGCTGGAGATAGGCTGCGGCGAGGGCAAGGATGCAGTATTTCTGGCTAAGAACGGTTATATGGTAACGGCCTTTGATGCAGCTCAGAGCGGTCTTGACAAGGCTCAGAGCCTTGCGGACAAAAGCGGTGTTCATATCGACCTGTTTAAGGCGGATATCCGCGACTGGCGGCCTGAACAGCAGTATGATATCATATATTCCAGCGGAGTATTCTGCTATGTTGAGAAAGCGCTGAGAAAAGAGTTCATTGACAGCCTGAAGGAGCATACCGCTGCAGGCGGCCTGAATGTGGTCAATGTATTCGTCGAAAAGCCTTTCATAGCCGTTCCGCCCGACAGGGAAAAAAGCGAATCCTTCAAGAAGGGCTGGCTTTCCGGTGAGCTTTTTATGTATTATCATGACTGGCTTTTCCGCAAAAATGACGAGATCATATTCGACTGCATGAGCAGCGGCACACCGCATCAGCATTGTATGGACATACTGATCGCCGAAAAGAAGGCGTAACAGCTTTACTTGTTCACAGTGCGGGAGACCGCATCATATATACTAACAAAGAAAGGCAATGGTTATTATGAAGAAGATAATTTCCGGCAAGGTAAGAGAAGTTTATGAGACAGACGGCGGCGAGCTCATCATGGTCACCACCGACAGGATATCTGCTTTCGATGTTATCCTCGATTCTACTATCCCCGACAAGGGCAAGGCTCTCAATCAGATAGCTCTTTACTGGTTCGGCCTTACAAAGGATATCGTTCCCAACCATATCATTACTGACGACCTTTCTGCTATGCCTGCTGAAGGACGATCATGACAAAGAAGCTGAAGATGCTTCCCTATGAGTTTATCGTAAGGGGCTATATGTTCGGCAGTATGTGGGGCGAATATCAGAAGACAAAGACCTTCTGCGGCCAGCCCGTTGAAGGAGATTATCAGCTTGCGCAGAAGCTCGCTCAGCCTATGGTAACACCTTCCGTAAAGAACAGCGAGGGCCATGATGAAAACATAACCATGGACAGGCTCAGAGCTGAGATCGGTGCGGAAGAGGCAGACAGGATCGCCGACATCTGCGTAAAGATCTACAACAAGTGCTATGATGATGCTCAGAAGAAGGGACTTATCATCGCTGATACTAAGTTTGAGTTCGGCTACGACGAGAACGGTGTTCTCACTCTGGGTGATGAGGTCATGACACCCGATTCCAGCCGTTTCTGGGCTGCTGAGGACTACAAAACAGGCGTTTCGCCCAGATCCTATGACAAGCAGTTCGTCCGCGACTGGCTCATTGAGAAGAAGCTCAACGGCGTTACACCTGCTCCCAAGCTTCCCGATGATATCGTTGAAAAGACTGCCGCTCTCTACAAGGAATGCTACACAA
>CAMHMM010000357.1 GCA_946186215.1 uncultured Ruminococcus sp.
TACAGTCGGATACATGTATTACCTCAAGCTCCACCACCTGGTAGACGATAAGATCCACGCACGTTCAGTCGGTCCGTACGCTCTGGTAACACAGCAGCCTCTGGGCGGTAAGGCTCAGTTCGGCGGCCAGCGTTTCGGAGAGATGGAAGTTTGGGCTCTCGAGGCATACGGCGCTGCATACACCCTTCAGGAGATCCTCACAGTCAAGTCCGACGATACCGTCGGCCGTGTAAAGACCTACGAGGCTATCGTAAAGGGACAGAATGTGCCCAAGCCCGGTATCCCCGAGGCATTCAAGGTAATCATCAAGGAGCTCCAGTCCCTGTGTCTCGATATCCGCGTAATGGATAATATGGGCAACGAGATCGACATGAAGGCTATCGAAGAAGAGGACGACCTCAACCTCAACTATGTTGACGGTCCCGACGATGAGCCCGACCTCTCCCCCGACCGTCTGAAGGATGAACTCGACGGCGACAACAGCTTCGACGAAGAGGACGAGGACATGGAGGAGATCAACCGCCTTGTGGGCACCACCGAAAGGCTTTCCGAGAGAGAGCTTATCACAGGCGAGCTCAGCGGCAGCTTCTCCGCAGTAGGCGATGACGGCGAGCTTATGGATATTTCAGGGGATTACGACATTCCCGACCGCGACAATTACAAGGATGAAGAGGACTCGGATTTTTAAGAGGTGCAACAAATGGATAGTGTTTTTAAGTCCATAAAGATAGGACTTGCTTCACCCGAGCAGATTATAGACTGGTCATACGGCGAGGTAGCAAAGCCCGAAACCATAAACTACAGAACACAGAAGCCCGAGCAGGACGGTCTCTACTGCGAAAAGATCTTTGGCCCGACCAAGGACTGGGAGTGCCACTGCGGAAGATACAAGAAGATCCGCTTCAAGGGCAAGAAGTGCGAAAAGTGCGGAGTTGAGGTAACAAGGGCAAAGGTAAGACGCGAGCGCATGGGACATATCGTGCTTGCCGCACCCTGCTCACACATCTGGTATTTCAAGGGCACCCCTTCAAGAATAGGTCAGGTGCTTGAGGTATCACAGAAGAGACTCGAGGAAGTGCTTTACTTCACCAAGTACATCGTAATAGATCCCGGTGAGAACACAGAGCTCGTAAAGAAGAGCCTTCTCACCGAAAAGGAATACTATGAGATGCGCGAGAAGTATGAGGACGACTTCTATGCCGCAATGGGCGCAGAGGCCATCCGCGAGCTTCTCGAGGACTACGATCCCGACAGATACGATGAATACATCAAGGATCATATCACCGACTTTTCCGAGGTAACAGGCCTTACCGAAAAGCAGATCAAGGATACCATCGCCCGCCGTATCTACATGATCACCGACGACGGCGGATATGTAAACGATGAGGGCACACCCTGGTATCCCGTAGGCTCCTTTGCGACCAGAGATGATGTACACGAGGTCATCAACCGCTACAATGTGGCTCAGGAGGATGAAAAGACCGGCAAGAAGATCGGCATCCTCTACGGCTCATTCCTTATAGAAAAGCTCTTTGACGAGAATATCGCCGAAAAGAACGCTGACGGCAAGTATGCCGAGATCGCCGACAAGGAAAACTGGGTAAACAACCTTAAAAGGGTAAATGACCAGCTTGAGGCAGAGCTGCGCGAGATCACCTCCGGCAGCGCAGGTCAGAAGTCGGGCGGCAGCGGCCAGAAGAGAGCAAAGATCCTGAAGAGACTGGATATCATCGAGTCCTTCCTTTCCTCCAACAACAAGCCGGAGTGGATGGTGCTCAATGTAGTTCCCGTTATCCCTCCCGATCTGCGCCCCATGGTAATGCTCGACGGCGGCAGATATGCAACAAGTGACCTTAACGACCTTTACAGGCGCGTTATCAACAGAAATAACCGTCTTAAAAAGATGATCGAGCTGGAAGCTCCCGATATCATCATCAGAAACGAGAAGAGAATGCTTCAGGAGGCTGTGGATGCCCTGATCGACAACGGCCGCTTCGGCAGACCTGTTACAGGCCCCAACAACCGTGCGCTCAAATCTCTTTCCGATATGCTCAAGGGTAAGCAGGGACGATTCAGACAGAACCTCCTCGGTAAGCGTGTTGACTATTCCGGCCGTTCCGTTATCGTCGTAGGCCCCGAGCTCAGGATGTATCAGTGCGGTCTCCCCAAGGAAATGGCTCTCGAGCTTTTCAAGCCCTTCGTAATGAAGCGCCTTGTGGACACCAATCAGGCCAACAATGTAAAGCAGGCCAACAAGCGCGTTCAGCGTGCGGATGACAAGGTATGGGATGCACTGGAAATAGTTATCAAGGAACATCCCGTTCTCCTCAACCGTGCTCCTACGCTCCACAGACTGGGTATCCAGGCATTTGAGCCCATTCTCGTAGAGGGCCGTGCTATCAAGCTCCATCCTCTCGTATGTACCGCCTTCAACGCCGACTTCGACGGCGACCAGATGGCCGTGCATCTTCCCCTTTCCGCAGAGGCACAGACTGAGGCGCGTTTCCTCATGCTGGCTGCAAACAACCTGCTCAAGCCCTCTGACGGCCGTCCTGTTGCCGTTCCTTCACAGGATATGGT
>CAMHMM010000358.1 GCA_946186215.1 uncultured Ruminococcus sp.
TTACATGCCTTAGAAGAAAAAGTTGTTGCAAGATTTGAAAATGAAGTCAGAATGATAAAAAGCTTATGGAGATCGAGGAAGCAAGAGATATTTTGCTTTCTCATATCTCCGGAATACAGGAATACAAAAAAGTATCGGTATACGATGCTCTGGGGTGTGTATGCGGGGAGGACATTTATTCACCGATAAATGTTCCCTCGTTTCCCCGCTCCGCAATGGACGGTTATGCTGTAAGGTCTGCTGACATTGCGGCTGCCTCAAAGGACAGCCCTGTGACGCTCGGCGTGGTGGGCGAGCTTCTCGCAGGTGATTACAGGGATATAAAATATGCGCCGGGTACCGCTGTAAGAGTTATGACGGGTGCATATGTGCCCGAGGGCTATGATTGTGTTGTAAAGCAGGAGGACACGGACTACGGCGAGGACAGGGTACAGATATATACATCCGTAAAACCGAATATGAATTACTGCCCTGTGGGAGAAGAGCTTTCCGAGGGACAGCTGCTCGTTAAAAAGGGCACAAGGATAGGACGGATAGAGGAATTTCTTCTGAGCAGTGCGGGCATATGTGATGTGCGTATCAAAGAGCCTGTACGCGTCGGCATAATATCCACAGGCAGCGAGCTTGACGATCCCTGCAGACCGCTTGAAAAGGGGCATATCTACAACGGGCTGATGTCTATGCTTTCGTCTGCGGTAAGAGAAACAGGGCTCGTATGTGATTATTGCCTTGGCTGCGTGGATGATGAAGACGATATCGCCGATACCATACAGGGAATAATCGGCGATGTGGATATACTCATAACCACGGGCGGCGTATCGGTGGGCAAAAAAGACCTGCTGCCGAAAGTCCTTTCCGAGATGGGAGCGAAGATACTTTTCCACGGGACGAATATCCAGCCTGGTACGCCCACTATGGCAAGTGTGCTTGACGGCAAGGTTATACTCAGTCTTTCGGGAAATCCCTTTGCGGCCCTCGCCAATTTCGATTATTATTTCCCGTATATCGCCGCAAAGCTCACAGGCTGCGAAGCGTTCCTCACCGAAGAAACTGCCGCAGTGCTTGCTGACGAGTATACAAAGATAAACAAGCTGCGCCGCTTTGTACGCGCCAAATACAAAGACGGCAAAGTATATCTTCCCACTGACAGACATTTTTCATCTGTTGTGGGAAACCTTACACAGTGCAACTGCTATATTGATATTCCCGCAGGAACTCCTCTTTCCGCGGGAGACCCCGTTAAAATACGGATGATGAAGAACTGATATGAACGCAAACATCGAATCACAGACACGGGCATTATCCGTCGGCATCCTTGCCGGCGGGAAAAGCTCCCGGATGGGTAAAAACAAGGCGCTGCTCAAATTTGAGAACAGCACCGTGATAGAAAGAACGATAAAGGAGCTCAGGGTGTATCCTGAGATCCTTATTTCTGCTGCCGTCAGGGGCGAATATGAAAGATTCGGCCTGCCCGTGGTGTATGATGAAAACAGCGATACAGGCCCGATAGAAGGCATCCGCCGTGTTCTCACCGAGGCGGAAAATGAGTATGTGTTCATTTGTGCGGCGGATATGCCGTTTGTAAAAAAGGAGCTTGTGGACTTCATTGCACAGTTTATATGTTCCGACTATGACTGCTATGTGATCACCGATGAGGAGCATATGCAGCCTCTTTGTGCTGTTTATTCAAAGGCAGTACTGCCTGTTATCGACAGCCTGATCGCACAGGGCAAATACAGGCTCCGTGAGATATTCAGAGCCTGCCCCACAAAATATATACCCCTCGAATATTCCCGCTTTGAAAAAAAGGTCGTAAAAAACATCAACACCAAGGAGGAATATTTTGAGGCGATAAAGCCTGTTGTCTTCTGTGTCAGCGGATATTCCGACAGCGGGAAGACATGGCTCATCTCCAAGCTTATCAACGAATTTATACGCGACGGATACAGCTGTGCGGTATTAAAGCACGACGGGCATGATGTGTTTTCAGACCTGCCCGACAGTGACACCGATATTTTCACAAGATCGGGTGCTCTGTGTTCCGCCGTGTTTTCAGATACAAGATACTCAATGCACTTTTCGGAAAGCATCAGTCCCGAAGAATTTATCGGGATGATGCGTTCGCGGAGCGTGCCTCCCGATGTTATCATCATCGAGGGGCTCAAGGGCTCTGCCTACCCGAAGGTAGAGATAGTGATGAAGGATATCTGCGAAAAAAGCGTATGCGATGTAAATACGCTTATCTGCACCGTAACAGACTGTATATCTCCGGAAGAGATCAGCTGCCCGGTATTCGGGCGGGATGATATCCGGAGCATTTTTATGTGCATAAAGGAATACTTCGGAATGGAGCATATATGAAGCTGATAAAGACCACAGATGCAGCAGGCATGGTGCTGTGTCATGATATCACACAGATAATCCCGGGCGTGAAAAAAGGTCCCGTATTCAAAAAGGGGCATATTGTCCGCGAGGAGGATATACCAGTTCTGCTCTCATGCGGAAAGGAAAATCTCTATGTGTGGGAAAAGCGCGAGGGGATACTTCATGAGGATGAGGCTGCGGCTATCC
>CAMHMM010000359.1 GCA_946186215.1 uncultured Ruminococcus sp.
GTCGGATTCGGGCATCTGCCCGTGTGCGACTGCTATCCTCACATTTTCCGGCAGCAGCTTTGCAAGCCTTGCCGCTGCAAGGTCGATAGTTTCCACCCTGTTGTATATATAGTAGACCTGGCCGCCCCTGCGAAGCTCTCTTTCTATCGCCTGAACGATCATTCCCTGATCATGCTCGATAACATAGGTCTGGACAGGGTATCTGTCCACAGGCGGCTCCTCTATGACGCTCATATCGCGTATACCGCTCATTGCCATGTTTAGTGTTCTGGGGATGGGCGTTGCGGAAAGGGTGAGCATATCTATCCCCGCAAACGCCTCCTTGAAGCGCTCCTTATGCTTTACGCCGAAACGCTGCTCCTCATCCACCACGGCAAGACCGAGATCCTTGAATTTCACATCCTTCTGAACAAGCCTGTGCGTGCCTATGACCATATCAACAGAGCCCGCTTCAAGGCGTTTGAGCACATCCTTCTGCTCCTTTGCCGAGCGGAATCTCGAAAGCAGCTCTATCGTAAAAGGAAAATGCTCGAAGCGCTTTATTGCGCTCTGGTAATGCTGCCATGCAAGAACAGTGGTGGGCACGAGTATGGCGCACTGCTTGCCGTCGAGCATACACTTGAATGCAGCTCTGAATGCCACCTCTGTTTTGCCGAAGCCCACATCACCGCAGAGGAGTCTGTCCATGGGGACGGGCTTTTGCATATCCTGCTTTATCTCTTCGGTGCAGCGAAGCTGGTCATCGGTCTCACGCCAGTCAAAACGCGCCTCAAAATCGCTTTGCCAGTCGTTGTCGGGACTGAATGAAAAGCCGGGTGTACGGCTGCGCTTTGCATACAGCGCGATAAGCTCTGCGGCCATATCCTTTATGGCCTTGCGGGCCTTGCCCTTTGCCTTCTGCCACTCATTGGATGAAAGGCGGTTGAGCTTTACCCCGTCCTCCTCTGCTCCGCCGATATAGCGGGAGACAAGATCCATCTGCGTGACTGGGACATAAAGCGTGTCGCTGCCCGCATATTTTATCGTGATATAATCCTTTGTCACTCCGTCGAGCTCAAGCTTTCTGATGCCCTCAAATCTGCCGATACCGTGAAGCGCATGAACCACAAGGTCGCCCTTTGTTATATCCGCAAGGGAGCGTATCTCCTCCCCCGCCTTTTTATGGCGCTGCCTTCTCTTGGCTGAAAGCGCCTTTGCCTGTGTGATGAGCGCCGCCCTTATCTCAGGCAGTTCAAAGCCCGATGAGAGCGCTCCTGTCGTAAGGAGCACGCGCCCCTGTGTGATAACGCTGTCGTTATCCATGATATCACAAAGGATACCGTCATTTCTCATATCATCCGCAATGATTGGCAAGGTCTTTTCCGAGCCCGCCATAACGATGACACCGTATCCGTTGGATGTAAGCGTGCGGATATCATCCTCGAGCTGGCGCATCTCGCCTCCCCACGGGGAAGTGCGGTTGGTATTGAAATTAAACAGGCGCTTTATGGGCATGGGAGAGGAACGCATAAAGGAATCCATCAGAACAACGGGGTGCTTCGAGAGCATATCCGCCACAAGCGGGAAGCTTTCCAGATATCCCTCCATCCCTCTGTAAAGTTCTCCCTGCTCAAGAAGGATCTTTACATCCTCGTTATACTGTGAAAAGACTGCCTTTGCCTTTGAAAGGCAGTTGTTGTATTCGGCAAAGATCACCACGGGATCATCCATGTGGTCGCTGATAAACTCCGGCTCATCGAAGGCAACCGGAAGATATTTGTCTATATTTCCGGGAGTTATCCCCGAACGCAGAAGGTCTGTATCCTTTGCAAGATTGGAGCGAATCAGGTCTGTACGCTTGCCGCGCACTCCCGAGGAGAATTTTTCTATGCGGCGGGCAAGCTCCTCCCTGTCGCAGAACACCTCAAGTGCGGGAATGATGCTGATCCCGTCTGTACTTTCCGTGCGGCGCTGAGTTTCTGTATCAAAATACGAAACAGTGTCCACCTCGTCGTCCCACAGCTCTATTCTTGCAGGAGCGCTCTCACACACCGAATAGATATCGATAAGAGAGCCTCTCATTGCAAACTGGGCAGGCACAGTGACCTCATCCACTCTGCGGTAGCCCATGTGTACAAGCTTATCCGCAAGCTCTGCGGTGTTTACCGTATCGCCCCTGCCGATCTTTACAAAAGCGCCTTTAAGCGCAGTATGCGGCAAAGTCCTCTGCATTACCGCCTCTGCGCAGGCTGTTATTATAACAGGCTCCTTCTCTGTGAGTCTGCACATGACACGAAGTCTCTCGTGCTCATACTCTCTTGAAACGGAATCTATCCTTGCAAGAGTGATATCCTTTGCGGGAAAGCTGTACGCCGAATCCGGGAGAAGCTCACAGATATCTGCAGACATACGCCTTGCCTGCGCTTCGTCCTCACAGACGATCAGCACATTCCTTCTGAGCTCCCTGAGTATGAGAAGTGCCAGGAGCGATTTATTCACCGAGGATACACCCGCTGCAGCAAGGGGAGAATAGCCCTTTCTGAGGACATTAACAAGCTCCCCTGCCTCACTGTGCATC
>CAMHMM010000360.1 GCA_946186215.1 uncultured Ruminococcus sp.
GATTATACAGCAGCACAAAGAGATATAAATAATGTAGCTTACAATTTATACTCGGTATATTATTTTAATGTATATTTCAAAGAAGAGCAAGTAGCTCTTGTAACATATGTGATTTCATACAAATATGAATTCGGTTCAAAATGCTATTATCTTGATGTATATGTAGAAGAATATACCGAGAATAAATAAGATAAAAGCACACACCTTAACAGCAAAAGGTGTGTGCTTTTATCGTTAATACAAAGCGCTGTTATTACCCTTGCGCTGATTTGTAAGCAATATCTTAATAACATGCGGGCAGCTATCGACCTTGCCGAACTGCCAAAATATATGCGTAAATAACATAGGCATAAAAGCTCCGAGCCACAAATACGCATTTTAATTCAAATCAAAAGAGAGTACGGGTGGGTGCAGGCTCTGCCTGCCTAAAATATTTACTATTGACAAATCATTACTATAATGGTAAAATAGTATATAATGGTGGTATAGTGTGTTATGATACACTGTTACCAAAGAATAAACGGAGGCGCTTTTATGAATATATGGCATGATATAGATCCCGACAGAATCACCAATGAAAATTTCTTTGCCGTTATAGAGATCCCCAAGGGCAGCAAGATGAAATATGAGCTTGACAAGTCTACGGGACTTCTGCGCCTTGATCGTGTGCTCTATACCTCCACACACTATCCCTCGAACTACGGCTTTATCCCGAGAACATACGCAGAGGACGGAGACCCTCTTGATGTGCTCGTGCTCTGCTCTGAGGCTATCTATTCCTTAGCACTCGTAAAATGCTATCCTATCGGCGTTATTTCAATGCTCGACAACGGCGCAAAGGATGATAAGATAATCGCTATCCCCTTTGACGATCCCACCTACAACACATACAGGGATATCAGCGAGCTGCCCCGCCATATCTTTGAGGAAATGAGCCACTTTTTCTCTGTATACAAGGCTCTTGAGGGCAAGGAAACAGCTATCGATGAGATCAAGGACCGCGAGGCCGCTGTTGAAATAATCGAAAACTGCATCGACAGATATATCGAATCCTTCTGCAAAGGAAAGCCCGGTAAATGCTGATGAAAGCAGAGGAACTGTATCGGCTCGCCTGCGATATGATGAAATATTCATACTCGCCATATTCACATTTCCGCGTAGGCGCTGCACTGTGTGCAACAAACTCTGCCGGTGAGGAAAAGATATTTACCGGCTGCAATGTGGAGAACGCCTCATACGGCGGATGTATATGTGCCGAAAGGACTGTCGCAGTAAAAGCAGTGAGCGAGGGCTTCACACACTTCCACAGCATAGCAGTGGCAGGCGGAGAAAGCTCACCTCAGGATATGGTGATGCCCTGCGGGATATGCCGCCAGTTCATAAGCGAGTTTGCCTGTGAGGATATGACGGTAATACTGCAAAAGAGCGGCGGATTGCATATAATGAGCTTCATCGGGCTTTTCCCCGAGCCATTCTGCCTATGAACAAACACGAAAGAATAGTACTTCTTGATATACTCCGCGGCTGCGCGATGATCTATGTCATGCTGTATCATGTGATGTTTGACATATGCTTTATCTTCGGCCGCAGCGCTCCACCATTCCTGACACCTGGCAATGCCTTTTTTGAAGCGCTCCATGTATTTTTCCTGTGGATATTGTTTGCGGTATCGGGAATGTGCTCGAATATGTCAAGAAGCTCTCTTAAAAGAGGCACTTTGCTGTATATCGCAGGATATGGCATAACAGTGGCTACGGAGCTTTTCATGCCGTCAGAGCTGATAGTATTCGGTGTGCTCAGCTGCTTTGGTGCCTGTATGGTGATCTGTGACCTGCTCTCCCCTCTGATAAACAAGGCAGGAAGCAAAAAATATATTATTTCCGCTGTCTGCGTGGTGCTGTGGTTTATTTTCAGAAATGTTTACCACGGCAGGATAGAGCTTATATTTACAACGATCAGCTTCAATACGGACAACGCAAAGTGGCTCTACCCTCTGGGCATCATTGGAAAGGGCTTTGCAAGCGCAGATTATTTCCCGCTGATCCCGTACATATTTATGTTTCTCTGTGGAAAATGTGCGGCAGATACACTGCTTCCGCTGATATCCAAAGTAAAAGCAAGATCGGGGCCAGTGGGATTTATCGGAAAGCATTCGCTTATATTCTACGCCGCTCATCAGCCATTGATACTTCTTTTACTCTGGATCGTATTTAGCCTATGAATATTGTTTTTATAAGTGTCGGCAAGCTTAAAGAAAAATGGGAGTCCGCCGCTTTTGAGGAATATGCCAAAAGGATCGGCAGATTCGGCACTGTGCAGAATATAGAGCTTAAGGAAAGCAGACTGTCCGATTCCCCTTCCGAGGGTGAGATAAAGTCTGCACTTGACGAAGAAGCAGAGGTCATCCTCTCTAAAATCCCCAATAACAGCGCGGTCATTACCATGTGCATTGAAGGAAAGCTGCTTTCTTCAGAGGAGCTTTCCGAAAAGCTTTCCGATTTTACAAACAACGGCAAAAGCACTGTCTGCATCGTTATCGGTTCCT
>CAMHMM010000361.1 GCA_946186215.1 uncultured Ruminococcus sp.
CGACACAACCTGTTGACAAATTATACCATCGTGTGCCCATCGGTAAACCGCTGGACAACTGCAGGCTGTATGTTACCGACAGTAAGGGCCGTCAGCTCCCGAACGGCGCGCTCGGAGAGCTCTGGATCAGCGGCTATGGCGTTGGTGCGGGATATCTGAACCAGAAGGAAAAAACGGAACAGACATTTATCGCAAATCCGTTTACAAACGAGAAGGGGTATGAAAAGGTCTACCGCACAGGTGACATAGTAAGAAGACTTGCGGACGGAAGGATCGATTTTATCGGAAGAAATGACGGTCAGGTGAAGATACGCGGCTTCCGTATCGAACTGGGCGAGGTAGAAATGGCTATCCGCTCCTTTGCAGGCATTACGGATGTTACGGTACAGGCCTTTGATCTGGAATCCGGCGGCAAATACCTTGCGGCATATGTCACCGGCAGCGGGCAGATTGATATCAAGGCCTTAAAGGAACATATCAAGGCCAATAAACCTGCATATATGGTTCCGGCAAGCATCATGCAGATAGATGCGATACCGCTCAACCAGAATCAGAAGGTGAATAAACGCGCTCTTCCCAAGCCCACATTTACCGACGAACAGAAGGAATATGTTGCTCCGTCGAACGAGACCGAGAAGATGTTTTGTGAAGCATATCAGAATATTCTTGGAGTTGAAAGAGTCAGTGCAAATGACAGCTTCTTTGACATCGGAGGAACTTCACTGACAGCTGCAAAGGTCGTCATTTTTGCGATGAATCACGGCCTGCAGATCTCCTATCAGGATATTTTTGCGCATCCGTCCCCGATAGAGCTGACCGAATATATCAAGGGCAATAACCGCCCCGCAGCCGTAAGCGAGGAACCCCTGAAGGAAGATGCAGAAAGAGCATCGCTGCAGTATAACGACACTGCTTATGTGGATGATATCAGAAAGAAAAGAGACCTTGGAAGGGTACTTCTGACCGGAGCTACAGGATTTCTCGGGATACATATCTTTAAGGAATTGCTTGATGCACACAGGGAAACCATAATACTTGTCCGTTCAAAGGGCAGTGATCCTGTCACAAGGATCAAGAGCCTGCTGATGTATTATTTTGATTCCAGATTCGATGAAAGCTTTAACAGCAATGTCAAAGTCATCGACGCTGATATCACCGATACTTCCCTTGCAGATATCCTGAAGGATTATGAATTTGACACGATCATCAATGCGTCGGCAATAGTCAAGCATTTTGCCAACGATGACAGCATTGAAAGAGTAAATGTAGGAGGCGTTAAAAACCTTATTGAGATCGCAAAGCAGCATAATGCTCTGCTTGTCCAGACATCGACGCTTTCAGTTTCGGGAGAAAATGTAAATCACAAATTCCCGGATAATTTCCGCATGAAGGAAAATCAACTGTATTTCGGTCAGGATCTGTCGAATAAATATGCCCATTCCAAATTTACGGCAGAACAATTGATACTTGATGCAGTTGAGCAGGATGATCTTAAGGCAAAGATCGTTCGTCTCGGAAATCTGATGAGCCGCCAGCAGGATGGGGAATTCCAGATCAACAGCAGCACGAATGCCTTTATGCGTAATCTCAAGGCATACAGGACACTGGGGAAGATCGCCATTTCTTCTCTGGATAAATCGGTGGACTTTTCTCCGATCGATGAAACTGCAAAAACAGTATTGCTGTTGGCTCAGACTCCTTCCAAATTCACTGTATTCCACAGTCTCAACTCGCATTCCGTGCAGATGGGCGATGTGATAGATGCAATGGATATAGCTGGGATACATATCAGGAAGGTGGATGATCAGGAATTTATGGCTTCTGTAATGGAAGCAATGCAGGATGAGGAGAAGAGCATGACAGTATCGTCACTTCTTTCCTATGCAAGCAGTGATAACCTGACACATGAGTTTATCCAATGGGATTCTTCCTTCACTGTCAAAGCACTGTATCGCCTCGGCTACCGTTGGCCGATCACCGATTTCAGTTATCTGATCAAGGCTATCGAAGCGCTGAACGGCCTCGGCTTCTTCAAGAACTGATCTTAAGCTGTTTGGTTCCGTTGACCGACTGTGCAGACGCACAGTCGGTGTTACGGAGCAGCAGATGATGAAAAACTATCGGCATGATGCCTTACACAGTGAAATTTGAAGGAATAACAAAGTTTTGAAAATGAGGATACAGATATGAATATAAAAACTGAAAAAGATAACAACCATCTGAAAATGATCCTTGAAGGGGATCTGAATACATCTACCGCTCAGGAAGTGAATAATGCATATATTGCAGATGAAGACGGGGTAAATGATGTCGTGATCGACATGGAGGGCGTGTCGTATATCTCATCGGCAGGACTGCGTGTGATACTTTTCATCCAGCAGGAAATGGATGATATCGACGGCTCGCTTACAGTGTGCAATATAAACAGCAATGTAATGGAAGTGTTCAGATTATCGGGATTTGATCAGTTCCTGAAAATAGAATGATAATGAACGGATATTATTGGTTTGCACGATAACAAAAATTTTGCCGGCCGGGGCAAG
>CAMHMM010000362.1 GCA_946186215.1 uncultured Ruminococcus sp.
ATCTGTGCGCCGTCCCTCTTCGTTTCTCCCCTTTGTATCCCCTTTTCCCCACTCTCTTATTATTTTGCTTCGCATTTGGACACCGTTTATAACCCACTCAGATTTTTGGGCACACTAAATCACACATTCGCTCAGGTGTGTTCTGTGAGGACAGTCGCCGATGTATGTCTGCTTTCTGCTTCATTTGTCTTACCCTGTCATTCTGTCAGTCACCTGCTCTCATATTCGTTAAACTCTACGGTTAGTTTGTGCATTGTGTATTTGTGCGTGACAAACCCCTCCGCCTCGCTATGCTCGGCACCTCCCCTTTCAGGGGCGGCAAGTCATTATTAGTGTGGTTACGCCTGAAACAGCATTTTAATTAAAGTTCCGAGCCGCAAATGAGCGTTTCCATGCAAAATAGCGCACGGGTAACAGCGGCGTTTCGCCGCCCCCTTGACAAAATCATGTGGATATGTTATCATATTTTTGTGGATATTTCCCCAAAAATATAATCGGAGATGATAAAATGATCTGGGCAAAGGAAGAGACCTTGTCAAGAAGCGAGAGCTGCTGAAACTGGTAAGATATGAATATGAAAATGTTGAGCCCTACCGCAGGAAGATGGATGAGGCAGGCGTTAAGCCCGAGGATATAAAGGGGCTTGACGATCTTAAAAAGCTGCCCTTCACCACCAAGCAGGATTTCAGGGACAACTACCCCTTCGGCCTTTTCGCCGTACCCAAGGATAAGCTGGTGAGGATCCATGCTTCATCGGGAACCACCGGCAAGCCCACCGTGGTAGGCTACACCGCAAACGATCTTGAAATGTGGGCTGAATGCGTGGCAAGGCTTGCAGCTGCAGGCGGCGCAGATGAAACGGATATCTGCCAGATCTGCTTCGGCTACGGCATGTTCACAGGCGCTCTCGGCCTGCACAAGGGACTTGAAAAGGTCGGCTGCTGCATAATCCCCTCTTCTACGGGCAATTCCGAAAAGCAGATCATGTATATGAAGGACTATGGCTCCACGCTTCTTGTTGCCACACCCTCCTACGCTCTTCGTCTGGGTGAGGTGGCAGTCCAGCAGGGGCTCAACCCCAAGACAGATCTCCAGCTTCGCATCGCACTTGTGGGAAGCGAGCTCATGACCGAGGCTATGCGTTCCGAGATGCACAAGCTCTTCGGCGACAAGCTGGTGGTAACTCAGAATTATGGCATGAGCGAGCTCTGCGGCCCCGGCGTTTCCGGCGAATGCACCGAGCTCAACGGTATGCACATCAATGAGGATCACTTCATCTGCGAGATAATCAACCCCGAAACGGGAGAGGTACTCCCTGCGGGCGAGAAGGGCGAGCTCGTTGTGACTTGCCTTTCCAAGGAAGCGCTGCCCCTTATCCGCTACCGCACAAGGGATATCACACGCCTTCTCTACGAGCCCTGCAAGTGCGGGCGTACCACCGCGAGAATGGATATCCTCAGCGGACGCACCGACGATATGCTCAAGATCCGCGGCGTAAATGTATTCCCGTCACAGATCGAGGAAGTGCTCCTGAGCACCGACGAGATAGGCCCTCACTACGAGATCATCGTGGACAGGGTAAATCACACCGATGTGCTCACCATCAGAGTAGAGCTCACGCCTCAGTCCATGACAGATGATTTCACAGAGCTCGACAGGCTTGAAAAGAAGCTCCGCGCTAAGCTGCGCACCATGCTCGGACTTGACGCACTTATCAAGTTTGAATCCCCCAACACACTCAAGCGCTTTGAGGGCAAGGCCAAGAGAGTAACAGACAACCGAAAGGAGAATATGCTATGAAACAGCTGACAGTATTTATCGAGAACAGGATAGGAAGACTTGAACAGGTGACCGATATCCTAACCAAGAAAAACATTAACATTGTTTCCATTTCCCTTTCCGATACGGGTGAGTACGGAATGCTCAGGATGCTCGTATCCCAACCCGCAGAGGCCTGCGCAGCCCTTTCCGATTCGGGCTACTCTGCTATGCTCACCGATGTTGTGGCAGTCAAGCTCATCCACCACTTCGGGATGCTCAACAAGCTCACCAGCACTATCTCTGAAAACGGCATTGACATCAAGTATATGTATGCTCTCCAGTCTGGCGAGGATGCTGCTATCGTGGTCAAGACCTCCGATGATGCACGCTGCAAGGAGCTGCTGAAAAATTCCGGCGAGTTTGAGGTTCTCCGCGCTGTTGATGTTTACAATATGTAAGTCGGCAAGGCCGACAGCTACCCGCTCTCTTATTTGAATGGAAGCGCTTATTTGCCGCCCGGAACCCTGATTTTTACATAGAGTAAGTTTAAGTATTGGCAAGGCAGGCAGAGCCCGCACCCTCCCGTACTCTCATTTGTCAGAAAACGGTTATCAACTTAACGAATATGCACAGGAGAGGCTCCCTCTGGGAGGAAGCTGTCAAACGGACCGTAAGGGGGGTTGACTGAGGGAGATCGTCTGCAGATATAAACCAGCAGAGTGCAGACTAATATCCGACGCAGATACTAAAGTCAGTGCTTTAGTCGGATA
>CAMHMM010000363.1 GCA_946186215.1 uncultured Ruminococcus sp.
ATTATGCAGGATTTAAAATTCTGATATTCATTTATTGTGACAAAATCATCAAAAACCTCTTGACATTCTCTCTGTCGTGTAGTAGAATGGGCAACAACAGCAAGGGGGCTGCAGAAAACACACCGGAGCATAAACCTATGATGTGTTTATGCTGCCCCCTTGTACATTGACAGGAAGGGTGAACTCCATGAACGAAGATTTAATCAACATCATCAGTGAACAAGTCACGACCGAAGCATTCGGTATATGGTTCCTGATAGGAGCTGCGCTTGTATTCTTTATGCAGGCCGGCTTCGCAATGGTAGAGACAGGCTTTACAAGAGCAAAGAACGCAGGAAACATCATAATGAAGAACCTGATGGATTTCTGCATAGGTACCGTAGTATTTATCATAATAGGCTACGGACTGCTCTGCGGCGAGGATATAAACGGTTTCCTCGGAAAGCCCGACTATTCCATCTTTACAGGCTACGCTAATTTCAATTTCCCCTCGTTCGTTTTCAACCTTGTTTTCTGCGCAACGGCCGCAACAATAGTTTCCGGTGCAATGGCAGAAAGAACAAAATTCATTTCCTATTGTGTATATTCCGCAGTGATCTCCGCTCTGATCTACCCCATCGAAGCACACTGGATCTGGGGCGGCGGCTGGCTCGCACAGCTTGGCTTCCATGATTTCGCAGGCTCCTGCGCTATCCATATGGTAGGCGGTATCGCAGCGCTCATCGGCGCGAAGATCCTCGGGCCCAGAATCGGCAAATTCGAGACAGATGCAAACGGCAAGGTAACAAAGGTAAAGGCTATCCCCGGACACTCTCTTACGATCGGCGCACTCGGATGCTTTATCCTCTGGTTCGGCTGGTACGGCTTCAACGGTGCTGCAGCAACAAGCGGTCCTCAGCTCGGCTCCATCTTCCTTACAACAACAGTTGCTCCCGCAGTTGCAACAGTCGTATGTATGATATTTACATGGATCAAATACGGCAAGCCCGATGTTTCCATGTGCCTCAACGCTTCCCTCGCAGGTCTTGTAGGCGTTACAGCAGGCTGTGATGTAGTTGACTGCGCAGGCGCAGCAGCTATCGGCGGCGTAAGCGGTCTCCTCGTATGCTTTGGCGTATGGTTCCTTGATTATGTGCTCCACATCGACGATCCCGTTGGTGCAGTCGGCGTTCATATGCTCAACGGTATCTGGGGAACACTGGCAGTAGGTCTTTTCGCAAATCCCGTAGCTCCCGGCTATGCAATCGCAGACAAGGGCGGCATCCAGCTCGCAGGTCTTTTCTACGGCGGCGGCGTTGAACTTCTCGGTCTCCAGGCACTTGCAGTCCTCACGGTAGGCGGCTGGACAGCTATATGCATCACTATCACATATCTTATCATCAAGAAGATCTTTGGTCTTCGCGTAACATCTCATGAAGAGGTAGTAGGTCTTGACATCGAAGAGCACGGTCTTGCAAGCTCTTACTCCGGATTTGTTATGGCTGTTGATACTGACAGCTACATCGCTGCAGGCGAGCCTGTTCCCATGGAAAAGGCAGTCGAGCTCACATACGAGCCCACAGTACACGAATCCTTCGGCGAATCCAAGTTCTCGCAGGTATCCATCATATGCAGACAGAGCCGCTTTGAAGCACTCAAGACTGCACTTGCCGACATCGGCGTAGAAGGCCTTACCACAACTCAGGTGCTTGGCTCCGGTAAGCTCAGCAAGGCGACCAGCTATTACAGGGGTTCACCTGTTGAATCCTCTCTCGTTCCGAAGGTAAAGGTCGATGTGGTAATTTGCAAGGTTCCCGTAAAGGAAGTTATCGAAACTGCAAGAAAGGCTCTGTATACCGGTCATGTAGGCGACGGAAAGATATTCGTTTACAATGTGCGTGATGTTATCAGAGTCCGCACCGGCGAGATAGGCTATGATGCACTGCAGGACAGCGCAAGCTAAGCTTCATGCATCAGCAGCAAGCCGGATCCTATTTACGGAATAAACCCGACCATAAAAGGCGATAATATTCCGTCGGATTTGGAATATTTTACAAAAATGCAGGATAAATAAATTTATCCTGCATTTTCTATTGACATACGCCTTCATTTGTATTAAAATAATATCAGTGATCTTCTTGTTGAGGAGTGATAATAATGAGGTTCACCAAAATGCAGGGCATCGGCAATGATTATGTTTATGTGAATTGCTTTGAAGAAAAAATTGCAGATCCCGAACAGCTGTCCATAAAGGTCAGCGACAGGCATTTCGGTATCGGTTCGGACGGTCTTGTTATGATAATGCCTTCGGAATGTGCCGATCTTCGCATGAGGATATTCAATGCGGACGGCAGCGAGGCTAAGATGTGCGGCAACGCTTCGCGGTGTATCGGAAAATACGCATATGAGCGCGGGCTCGTGCAAAAAAACGAGATCACCCTTGAAACAAACAGCGGCATCAAGCGCCTTATGCTTGACACCGAAAACGGAAAGGTAAAAAGCGTTTCCGTCAATATGGGCAAGGTCAGCTTCGAGCCTGAAAAG
>CAMHMM010000364.1 GCA_946186215.1 uncultured Ruminococcus sp.
ATAATTATGGAAAAAGAGAAGAAGGCACCCTGTATATCGGGCGGGATACATTATGGCTGGTATATCGCACTTGCAGTGTTTATACTGGCTCATATGTGTTTTTATACATTCCGGTTCTTCATGCCCGGCCAGAGACATTTTATCGACTGCTATTTCCGGTACGGACTTGCAAACAGCTACTATAAGCCTTTTGTGGATACCGGAAGTGACAAGGGAACATTCTGGACATCCGGAGAAAAACTGACTGAGTATCTTATGCCCACAGAAGAGACCAGATTTCAGTACGGCAGTGTATGGTACAATCAGGCGCAGGATGCAAATCCGCCGCTGTATTATGCGATACTGCATACCATGTGTTCGTTCTTCCCGGGGCATTTTTCCTGGTGGTTCGGACTGTCGATAAATCTCATCTGCTTTGCGGTGATGCAGTTCTTCATTTTCAAGTTTGTAAATATGTTCACCAAAGCACCATTTCCTGCGTTGGTGATATGTGCATATTATGGCTTTACGCTTTCTTCCTTCAATGATATTGTCCTCATCGGAATGTACACGATGATGTCGATGATCTCCGTGATGATGACATATTTTGCCATGAAGAACATAGACAAGGAGAAACTGTCTGTAAAGTCCGACCTGATCATTATTGCGGTTCTGGTGTTTGCAGGTGCGATGGTCCAGCATGTTTTTCTTGTATATGCTTTTTGTCTGACCTTGTTCATATGCATCTATTATCTTTCTCGAAAAAGAATATTCAACTGCTTTTCCTATGGTATCGCAGCGAGTATAGGGGTCATATTGTCATTTGCGGCATTTCCCGCAGGATTCAGGCATCTCTTCGGGAGCATAGGCACCGATGATGGTGTGTTTTCTCCGCTTACATGGACAGGGCAGCCTGATTTCAGACAGAATGTGTATCAGGCACTTGTTATAATATTGCATGAGTTTACCGGTTATGAGCTGTGCGTATTCAAGGGATATACGGATATATATATAACAGCTGCGCTGATTTTGCTTATCATTCCTCTGGCGGCATTCTGTTATCTGTGCAGGAACAAGGAATGGTTCAGAAACGGGATAAAGAACATATTAAATACATTAAAGAGCTTTTATACATCGAAATATTTCGGACTGCTGATCATAACTGCAGCCGTACTTGCAGCATATTTGATAGAGTGTACACAGTTCTACTTCTGGGATATAAGAGATGCCATCGACAGATATTTCTATGCTATAACACCTATGATCCCTGTGGTCGTTGGAACGGTCATCTATTTTCTCATAAGGCTTATCAAGTTTCCGAAGATACGCTGGGGCGCATTCGGTGTGCTTGTAGTGTTTATGTGCTGTGGCCTGTATATTCAGAACAAGCCAGATGATCCCATGTCTCATTATCTGATGCCTGACAAGAATACTAACGGAAGCATCGAGGAATATATCGAGGGTGACGATTGCCTGGTGCTTGTATGCAATTCGTTCTTTTTTTCCAATATGATAGGTTATCTTTATAAAGCAGGGGATATATATTCAACTAATTATCTGTATGAGGGTAATCAGTATTCTGACCATTACGATGAAATAGAAAAATTCAGGGATAAGGGAAGCTTTTATCTCCTTGTGGACAATTTGTATGAGGAAAATGCAAAGTCAATGGATAGAATGGATGAGGTCGGTTGGTTGGAAGATTATGAGAAGGAAACAATGATGGGATTTGATGCCGAGAGAAATATGTTTGCCAATGAGGTTGCAGTGGAAGATATTTCAGAGTATCTCGGGTATGATGCTACTCTTGTCACCAAGCAGGAGCTGCACGGCGGTATGAATGTGCTTCTTTACAGGATGGATAGACGATAAATAAATTGCCTGGCAGCGCCAGGCAATCTTTGTAACAGGCTCTGTATAAGGCTTGATTTGCCGTTTTCTGCTTTGGCAAAATCGTAAACGGGAGTTTTGATCTGCATCCGATAGGTAATATGTTGCGAAGGCAAAAGTTCAAAAAGCATCTGAAAATATGAGCAGATCAGTAAAAGGAATATGATGAGTGAAAATAAAAATAGATTTGATGTGAAGATGATCATTCCGATAGCTGTTGCACTGATCGCATTTGCGGTTATGACAGCTGTTTTCCGCCCGGATATGCAGACCTCCGGCGGCCGCCATGTATGGCTCAGCACATCTACTGCGAATTTTGTGAATATATGGCTCGAAGAGGGCGCAATCCCGACGAGGTTTACCAATTTCAACAATTACCGCTCCGTTGAGCTTACGGATAATATTTCCCGTGATCCCTACTGCAGCTATCCCACAGGGCATACATTTATGGTATATATCATAGCACTGATGTTCGGGAAAAGGGCAGTGAGTGTTGCCTTCGTCAAAGGCTGTGCGCAGTTCTTTTTCGGTGCAGAGGCAGTCATGTTCTCTGTTCTGCTGTTCTGCATCATAAAGCGGATATCCCGAAGCAGTCTTATTTCTGCAGTGCTTTCCTCGGTATGGGGCTGTATCTGGGTTTTCA
>CAMHMM010000365.1 GCA_946186215.1 uncultured Ruminococcus sp.
CGATGATGTTGCCGTCCTTCATCACAAGGATAAGATCGGCGGAAACGACTGTTGAAAGACGGTGCGCCACAACAAAGCTGGTGCGCCCCTTTGTGAGCTTGTCAAAAGCGCGGTTTATGCGTATCTCGGTCATGGTGTCGATGGAGCTGGTAGCCTCATCAAGGATTATCATGGGCGGCAGAGCAAGCATTACCCTTGTGATGCACAAAAGCTGCTTCTGCCCCTGCGACAGCGTGCCGCCGTCTTCGGTGATATATGTGTCATAGCCGTTTGGCAGGCGGCGGATAAAGCTGTGGGAATGAGCCGCTCTTGCTGCGGCCTCTATCTCCTCGTCGGTGGCATCGGGCTTTCCCATCCGTATATTGTCCCTTATGGTGCCGGATTTTAGCCATGTTTCCTGCAGCACCATGCCAAAGCTGCTTCTGAGCGAGCTGCGCGAGCATTCGCGTATGTCCGTGCCCTCGATGCTGATGCTGCCGCTGTCCACATCGTAAAATCGCATAAGCAGATTTATCAGCGTGGTCTTTCCGCAGCCTGTGGGGCCGACTATGGCTATTTTCTGTCCTGCCTTTACATCAAGATCGAGTCCCTGTAAAAGCGGCTTTTCGGGCAGATAGGAAAAATGCACACCGCCAACGGTGATATTTCCGTCCGGAGCAGGAAGTGCGGCAGGGTTCTCGGGCTTCTGTGGCGGCTCGTCGATAAGATCAAAGAGTCTCGATGCCGCAGCGATCGAATTCTGCAGCTCCGTCATAACGCCTGATACCTCGTTGAAGGGCTTTGTGTACTGGTTTACATAGGCAAGCAGCGCGGTGAGAGCGCCGACTGTGAATGTCGCTCCGCCATGTCTGGTACACATATATGCTCCCGCAAGGGCGATCACGGCGTAGATAAGATTGTTTACAAACCTCGTTGAGGGATTTACAAGGGACGAAAAGAAAATAGCGCGGCGGGAAAAGTTTGTGAGCCTGTCGTTTATCTCGTCAAATTTTTTAAGCTGAGCCTTTTCTCTGGAAAATGCCCTTACTATCTTCTGATTGGTTATCATCTCGTTGATGAATGCGGTCTGCTCTCCGCGTGTCTGTGACTGCTTGATGAACATATCATATGTATGGGTGGAGATGAATTTTGCGATGAACATTGATATGGGTGTGAGCGCTACAACGAGAAGTGCCGCGCGAATATCGGCACGCGCCATGAATATCAGTGCGCCTATTATGGTGGCGATACCTGTGAAAAGCTGTGTGAAGCCCATGAGCAGGCCGTCTGCGAACTGTTCCGCATCCGCGATGATGCGGCTTACAAGGTCGCCTGTGGAGTGCCTGTCGATAAACGAAAGGTCAAGTATCTGGATATGGTCGAAGGCTTCCTTGCGGATATCCCGCAGGATGCGGTAGGTGAGCCCGTTGTTGACAAGATTTATTATCCATTGTATAAGCGCAGCAGCAGCGGCGCATACGGTGATAAGGCCACATTCGTTCTGCAGATCCCTGTACCATTCGCCTGTGCGCAGCTCGGGATGCTCAAAATAGTGCTTTCCTATATCTATCGCACGCCCTGCAAGCCACGGCAGCAGCAAGGTGAGCACAACATAGAATGCGGACAGTATTATCGAGATAACGAGCAGCAGACGGTATTTTCCGATGTGCTGCATCACGCGCCTGAGATCGCCCTTTTTGATCTTTTTCTTCATGCCGTGGCACCTCCCGTCTGAAGCTCGTAGATCTCGCGGTACAGTTCACAGCGCTCAACAAGCTCATCATGAGTGCCTATATCGGCGGCTGTGCCGTCGTCCATCACGATTATCCTGTCGGCATTCATTACCGAGGAGACACGCTGTGAAACGATGAATACCGTCGGTCTGAAATCAAGCCCGGATATCGCCCTGCGCAGCCGTGCATCCGTTGCGGTGTCGAGCGCTGATGCGCTGTCGTCGAGTATGAGTATCTTAGGGCGGCGGACAAGTGCCCTTGCTATGGTGAGCCTCTGGCGCTGACCGCCTGAAAGATTGGCACCTCCTGCTTCGATGACAGCATCGAGCCCGCCCTTGGAATCTATCACATCTGCAGCCTGTGCGGTCTGCGCTGCAGCCATTACTGCAGCATCATCCGCATCTTCATTTCCCCAGAGGATATTGTCGCGGATAGTCCCCTTGAAAAGCACTGCCTTCTGGGGAACAAAGCCTATAATGCCGCGCAGTGAGTCGATGTCGTAATCCGTAACGGCTCTGCCGCCGATGCTCACTGTTCCGTCCGTGCAGTCGTAAAAACGGGGTATCAGGTTTATTATCGTGCTCTTGCCCGAGCCTGTGGCACCGATTATGCCTATCGTTTCGCCGGGCGCAGCAGTGAATGTGATATTTTCCACGGAGGGCATTTGCAAGACTTGCCCCCATTTCACCGGTGGTTACATCAAGAATTATGGAAGTTCCGCCACGATACTGCATGATTGTTTCAATAGCTGCGGCGAGATAACTGATTCCAAAGTCGCGGTGATTTCCCG